>NZ_JRFE01000003.1 GCF_000756305.1 Myxosarcina sp. GI1 | reverse complement strand
CTGGCGGTGCAGGACTTGGAGGCGCAGTTTTTATACGCTCTGGTAACTTGACCCTAAACAATGCCACTTTTAACGGTAATGAAGTTGCTGGCGGAGAAGGGGGCAATTCAAATGCTGTTACTGATGACGGACAAGGTTTAGGCGGTGCTATCTTTGCTCTCAATACTTTAGATAACGGTAACGGTAATAATCTGGGAATGCCCGATTCCTTGCCCACCGTTACGGTTAATGGTATTACTTACACCAACAACATCGCTCCCAACGATGCGGGGACTGCTACCGATAATGATGATTATTATGGTGTCGCACCAAACGTATCACCTTCCATCACTAGTAACAATACCGCCAATCTTGATGAAAACACCACAGAAGTAATTACCGTTACAGCAGATGACCCCGATGGAGACGTTGTAACTTACAGTATTAGTGGTGGCAACGACAATACCCTCTTTAGTATCGATAGCGATACGGGAGTTTTAAGCTTTAATACTGCTCCCGATTACGAAAATCCTGGCGACAATGATTCAGATAATGTTTATGAAGTCGAAGTTACTGTATCTGATGGTAGTGCCAGTCAAACACAGAATCTTCTTGTTACAGTAAGTAACGCTAATGAAACACCTGCGATTGTTAGTAGCGATACCGTTAATCTTGAGGAAAACACTACAGAAGTCATTACCGTTACAGCAGATGACCCCGATGGAGACAGTCTCAATTACAGCATTAGCGGTGGCAGCGATAATAGTCTTTTCAGTATCGATAGCGATACGGGGGTTTTAAGCTTTAATACTGCTCCCGACTACGAAAATCCTGGCGACAATAATTCAGATAATGTCTATGAAGTAGAAGTAACTGTATCTGATGACGATTTAACTAAAACTCAAAATCTTTTGATCACGGTCGATAATGTTAATGAATTATCGATCGCTAGTAACAAAACTGTAGACTTTTATGGTGATACGAATGAAGTAATCGCGGTAACGGCAGAAGAACCTGATGTTGGGGACATTGTAACTTATAGTATTAGCGGTGGCGTTGACAGTAATCTCTTCAGTATCGATCCCGACAGTGGCATTTTAATTTTTAATACTATTCCTGACTATGAGAATCCTAGCGACAGCGATTTAGATAATGTTTATGAAGTAGAAGTAACAGTCTCCGATGGTGATTTAACTAAAACTCAAAATCTTATAATAACCGCCAAAGATCCTGATAGCGTACTAACTCCAGTAATAGATCTTGATGATAGTGAAAATATTATTGCGGGAAATGTTTTCGACAACCCTTCAGTTGGGATCGCAGCAAATTCTAGTAACCCCAATAACGATACTATTACCTATAGTCTATTAGACGACTTTAATGGTGCTTTTGCCATAGATTCTGATACTGGTGTAGTGACACTAGCAGATCCTTTGGCACTAAACTACGGGGTTGGTCAGGAATACAATATAACAGTAGAAGCTTCCGACGGAGTAACTACTGTTAGCAATGATTTTGTTATTACACCAGATACTGTTTCAATTTTATCGTCGTTAATCAATCGAGATAACTTAATTCAGCTAACTAATGAATTTTTAAGTTTAATCCCCGAATTTACGCTCAATTATTCAGAAATTGCTGAAAATTTACTCGAAAAATTAGAGATAAGTATAGACAGTTTCCTTGGCGGAGAAATAGAATTAGACCTGGCAAATACTCTTGGCTACACCAATACAGAGAGTACTGAATACAAGTTGCTTGGGGCAATTGTCGATACCATTGATGGTACGGAAGAAGGAGTTACCGATACCACTCTTAATATCCAAGGACTGAGCTACAGCAGCGAGAGTACACCCGACGACCTGACGACACCAGAAATATACGACCCGATTACCCAAAGCGTAGATTTTGCGGTGACAGTCAACGAACAAGACTTTATCTACAGTAAAGACGAAACGGGATATCAGCTTTCCTATGGCGGTAGCGTCGATGTCCTGGCACTAATTAGAACCCTGGCTAACGAAACGGGAATTGTCGAATTACCCGAAGGGTTTAGTCTCAATGTCAGTGGTTTTAATCTCAGTTCGACTTTTGACGAAGAAACAGATACAGAAACCCTAAATCTGAGTATCGAGAGTCTTAATAATGGCGAAACGGGATTGAACTTAGCCGCACTGTTTGGCATCAGCGATACCAATTCCACCAACTACAAGTTAATCGAAGCGGTAGCCTCAACCATTGATTCTAATAGTGTAGATACAGTTTTAAATATCCAAGGACTGAGCTACAGCAGCGAGAGTACACCCGACGACCTGACGACACCAGAAATATATGACCCGATTACCCAAAGCGTAGATTTTGCGGTCACCATCAACGAACAAGACTTTATCTACAGTAAAGACGAAACAGGATATCAGCTTTCCTATGGCGGTAGCGTCGATGTCCTGGCACTGATTAGAACCCTGGCTAACGAAACAGGAATTGTCGAACTACCAGAAGGATTTAGTTTAAATGTCAGTGGTTTTAATCTCAGTTCGACTTTTGACGAAGATGCCGACCTTGAGACTGTCAATCTTACTATCGATAGTTTGAGTAATAGTGATGAGGGATTAAACCTAGCCGCACTATTCGGCATAACCGATCCCAATTCAGGAAGCTACAAGTTAGTCCAAGCCATTGCCCAAACAATTGATTCCTCTTCGGTCGATACGGTGTTAAAGATTAGCGATATTTCTTATCGCAGCGAAAGTACACTGGATGACCCCACAACAACAGATATTAATGAATCAGAGATTCAAAGTTTAGACTTCGGTTTGAAGATTGAGGATGAGGATGGGGTCGAGCAAGACTTGGTCTATAGCCAGAGCGATTCGGGCTACTCATTCTCCTATGGTGGCAGCATCGATGTTTTAGCAATCATCAGAACCCTAGCTAACAATACTGGATTGGTCGAGCTACCAGATGAATTTAGTTTGAATGTTAGCGGTTTTGACTTTAGTACTACTATCGATGAAGATGCAGAGCTTGAAACTGTTAACCTGACTATCGATAGTCTCAGTAACGGCGAAGAGGGATTAAGACTCGCCTCTTTATTTGGTAATCCTCCGCCAGATTCAGGAAGCTACAAGTTAGTCCAAGCCATTGCTCAAACAATTGATTCCTCTTCTGTCGATACGGTGTTAAAGATTAGCGATATTTCTTATCGCAGCGAAAGTACACTGGATGACCCCACAACAACAGATATTAATGAATCAGAGATTCAAAGTTTAGACTTCGGTTTGAAGATTGAGGATGAGGATGGGGTCGAGCAAGACTTGGTCTATAGCCAGAGCGATTCAGGCTACTCATTCTCCTATGGTGGCAGCATCGATGTTTTAGCAATCATTAGAACCCTAGCTAACAACACTGGATTAGTCGAGCTACCAGATGAATTTAGTTTGAATGTTAGCGGTTTTGACTTTAGTACTACTAAAGAAGAATTTGAAACAACTACCAATTTAACTATTGGTGAGGTAAGTAATGGAGAAGACGGATTAGATTTAGCTTCTTTCTTTGGATTAACGGCAGCAGATAATGAGACTTTTACTTATAAATTAATTGGCGGATTAGTCGATACAATCGATGGTGACAAAGATAATATTGAGGGTGAAATAGATACAGTTTTAGCTCTTAACGGTTTAGAGTATCAAACTATTGAAATATCTAACGACCCAGAAACAAGAGATATAGATGAAACTGCTAGCAGTTTGGATTTAACCCTCGATATAGATGAAAACCAGTTTGTTTATAGTCAGGAATCAGTAAAAACTAAAGTTAGTTATGACGGTGTAGTTAATGCTTTGGCTTTACTTAAAGTATTGGTAGACCAAACAGGAATTATAGATTTACCTGACAATCTAGCTTTCGATGTTGATGGGTTTGAGGTCGATCTAACTAAAGATGAAATAACTAATAAAATTGTAGAATACGATCTATTTGTCAATGTACCAAAAACAAGTATTGTCAATTTATTTGAATCTTTAGAAGTTCCCGATTTTATTAATAGTTTTGTAGATGCGATCGCAGCAGATCTTGAGTTTAATATAGGTTCGGATGCTGTTGGTTTTAACTATCAGGGAACATTAGATATTAGTGGCATTATCGCTAGCATTCTTTCAGGATTCGGCTTAGATACACAACTAGAACCACTATCTGTTAATAATGCCAATATCCTAATAACTAAAAATGAACTACAAGAACGCATCTATGAAGTAGCAATTGAATCAGTCGCTCCTGGTGAAATCATCACTTTTCTAGCCGATCTTGTTGGTGCGGGTTTATCCGATGAAACCAAAAACAAACTTAGTAATGTTGGCGATGTCAGTTTAGTTTTATCTAATGAAGGAATTATTTTATCCTATCAAGATGATATTACTATCGATCTAGGCAATATCCTTAGTGGAGATGGCGGCATTCCCTTTGTCGAAGATATTATCGATGAAATTGTTACCAGATTCTTAGGAACCGAGGAGATAACCTTTTCTCAGTCGCAGTTTGGCATAACTGAAGAAAATAACAAAACTGTTCTGAGTTTAGTTTCGCTCCTAAATGACAAAGAAATCAGCCTAGATTATAGCGATCGCAACACTACTTTTGGTTATGAAATAGGCGAGCTTGATTTTGCTACTATCGCACCAGATATTGCCATTTTAAAAGACTTCAAGTTAGATAATGTCGATCTGCTAATAGCTGAAGCCGATGAAACTGTCGATTACGAAGGTTTAGGCAGTATAGATTTAGTAAAAGGTGTCAATTTAATTGGTCAATTAAATTTCACCAATAGCGAATCTGAAGTTATCAAATATATTAACAATGATTTAGGCATAGATAACTTAGACGTTGCTCTGGGAATTGGTGCTGATGACGGAGTTGGTTTTAAAGGAAAAGTTGACGGTAATATTTCGCTGCTTTCATTGGGCGATTCAGCAGAGGATTTGAACTTAAAGCTTAATGAAATTGCTCTCGGTTTTCTAATAGGTTCGGAGCTATCACCTAAATTTACAATAGAAGCAATTTTGGCTTTATCGGGATACGATCCTTTTCAAGAGAACGAACCAACCTTGTCTTTAGCGGGTGCTTTAGCCTTAGATACTCAATCTTCAATCGCTTCTTTTGCTCTCGAACCTGAAAGTCCCTGGATAAATCCTTTTGGCATTCCCGATACAGAAATTAGAACTTTAGCTTTCCAACTAGAAACAATCTATACCCCTCCTTCTTCTACTATTGGATTTTTAGCCGATTTAAAATGGGGTGCAATAAATGTTGATTTTGCTTTTACCTATAATCCTACAAACCCTTTACAAAACGCCGTACTTCTCACTTTAAATGAATCTGTATCCTTAATCGAACTATGGACAGTACCCGCTTCACCTTTCATAGGAGACTTAGGAATCGTTACCGATGGATTAGAATTGCTCGATTCAATTATCGATCTCGAAGTTGTCTCTTTTGATAGGGATAAAGATGGAAAATTAGACCCTTTAATTAAGTACGTTCCCTTTGCAACCGAAATTGCGGGAAATGTAATTGAAGAAGGGTTTGAAATTAATGCAGAAATTACAGCTTGGGGTGCTGCTGCACGATTAGACCTCCAAGCCTCTCCTGACTATACGAGCTTTGAAGGTAGTTTGCAAATTCCCGAAATCAGTTTTGATATTGGTGACTTTAATATTCTTACTTTAGGAGGCTATGATCCCAATGCTGACGATACAGACAAAACTCTAGACGATCCGAATTTGGCTAATAGTAGCTTAGATTTAGAGTTTAAAATTTCTACCGAAGAAATCTATCTTAGAGGTGATGGAAGTCTATCAATATTAGGAACTCAAGTAGCTAATGCTGCCTTTTCTATCGGTACAGAAGAGATTAATATCCAAGATTTTGATATCAATTTATTTGAGGTTATTACTCTCGACGTTGATAATTTTTACCTCAACTTTAATACCTATAGTGGCAGTGGTGCAGCAGCCTTAACTTTCTTCGGTCAATCTTTAGCTGATGTCGATTTCACCATCGAAAATGGTAGTTACTTCGAGTTAAACGTCAATCAATTAGGATTTGGCGATTTTCTAGCTTTCCAAGATGTCAATTTAACCCTTGATTTTGAAGAACCATCTGCTTCTGCGGAAGGTTCGTTAGTCTTATTGGGTCAGGAAGTGGCTAGTGCTGCGATGGCAATTAACCCAGATGGAATTGTAATTGACAATGTTAACTTAGATCTAGGAATTGCTAGCTTTGAAGTTGAAGAGTTATCGCTCACTGGTTTAGAGACTAACGAACCTGCGTTTAAAGCCAATGCAGGATTTGAGATTTTAGGACAAACTATGTCCAGTATTGATATTGAATATGCCGATGATATATTCAATGCTCAAGATGTTGTTTTAGGTTTTGGCGATATTGCCAGCATCCAAATTCCCGAACTTTATATCGACTTTAATTCTTCGGAGTTTGATGCTGAAGGAGAGTTGGTAGTATTAGGTGCTACTCTGGCTTCGGTTGATGCAGAATACCAAGATGAAGCTTTAGATATCGACACATTTTGGGGCGTAGATATGTCCTTGCCCGTTGTAGGCGATATTAAAATTGGGGTAAATATCGGACTAAGTAGTACTGAAACTACCTCTAACTATAGCTTTGCTTTTGTCTTCTGGGACGTTGAATATGAAATCGAAGTTCAGCTAGATAAAACCATCCCAGAAATGATTGCCGAAATTCTCGACCCCGTACTGGCAGCATTTGAGGCTGTTGGTGAAGCAATAGGAGCGGTATTTGATGCTGTAGGAGGCGCATTTTCAGCGATCGGCAATTTCGTCGGAGAAGCCTTTTCCTTCATATTTGGTCCAGATAATGATAGCGAATATGACGAGCTTGATAATGATTTTGATGACCCCGACGAATTTGACGGCGGCGGCGGTGACGATACAATTAAAGGTTTGGGTGGAAACGACACAATTACTGGCGGTGATGGTCGAGATGAGATAGATGGTGGCAACGATAATGATTCCTTACTTGGAGGTAGTGACAACGATCGCATTATTGGTGGAAATGGCAATGATTCTCTGTTGGGTGAAGGTGGCAATGACTCTCTTTACGGTTATGCAGATGACGATTTAATCCTCGGCGGTAGCGGCGAAGACTCGATTCATGGTGATGGGGGGAACGATACCCTCTTAGGCGAAGATGGCAGAGATTATCTAGACGGATTTGAAGGAAACGACACGATCTCTGGTGGAAACGATAATGACACGATACGCGGAAGTGATGGAAATGATGTCATTGCTGGCGATGAAGGAAATGATGTAATTGCTGGTAATAACAACGACGATACGATCTCTGGTGGTGAAGGAGATGATTCTCTAGAAGGTAATTCAGGAAATGATGTCATTGCTGGCGATGAAGGAAACGATACAATCTCTGGTGGTGAAGGTGACGATGTAATTACTGGTGGCGAAGGAAATGATTCGATTCAAGGTAATTTAGGATATGACACGATCGCTGGTGGCGAAGGAGATGATGTAATCTCTGGTAATGAAGGAAAGGATGTTCTTTCTGGCAGTCAGGGTAACGATACCATTGATGGTAACTCTGAAGCCGACATAATTCTTGGTGGAGAGGGCGATGACCTCATTACTGGTGACGCTCCTGAAACTGAAGGATTTTCCGATACTTTAGATGGTGGTGCTGGAGATGACACCATTTATGGCTATGGTGCTAGCGATATCATTTACGGTGGTAGTGGTAACGACAGTATCTTAGGCGGAGAAGGTAACGATAATATTTATGGTGGCGATGGCGTAGATTCTATCGAAGGTGAAGCGGGTAACGATAATATTGAAGGCGGTAGCGGAAACGATCTCCTCATCGGTAATTTAGGGGATGATATTATAGCTGGTGGTGACAATGACGACAGCCTTGAAGGTAACGAAGGTAATGATTATCTTGCTGGTGGAAGCGATCGCGATACTCTAGTTGGTAATGTAGGTGATGATACTCTAGAAGGTGGTACTGGCAGCGACAGTCTGGAAGGTGGTACTGGCAACGATTATCTTTTCGGCGAGGACAATGCTACTTCTAGTGAAGAAGAGACAGAAGAAAATCCGACAATTAATAACGATACTTTAATTGGTGGAGAAGGTGACGATACCTTAATTGGTGGAAAAGGTGATGACTTACTTATTAACGATGCAGGGGTAGATTACTTTGATGGTGGAGAAGGTCGCGATACCTTAGATTTAAGCAGTGAAACAGATAATCTCAAGATAGATCTAAACCGCAATCGCATTACTAGAAATAGCAGTGAAATTGTCGAACAATTCTCCAATATTGAAGAATTTGTTAGCGGTAGCGGTAACGATATTATTATCGGCGATAGTAACGATAACAATCTAGATGCTGGTGCTGGTAACGATTTAATTGATGTTACCGAAGGCTTAGAAGTTACTACAGGCAACGATACTATTCTTGGTGGCGATGGTGATGATACTTTGGTCTTGGCTGACACGACCGAAGATTATAATTATTCCCAACTAAGCAATATTATTCTGATTACGGATAATAATAACCAAGTCAAGACTGTAAACGGAGTCGAGCAATTTTTCTTTGACGATGGTATTTTAACTCCCGATTCCTTTAAAGACAGAGCTAACTACAACGATTTACTGGATGGTAATTTTGACAGTCTAGAAGAATTTTTATCCATTGTTAGAGTTTTAGTTAACGATGGTTTATACAATCTGTTACCAGATTTAACTGTAAACCTCAACCAAATTAATGGATTTAATTTAGGATTTCAAAAACAAGCTGAAAACGTCGATTTGGCGATGGGAATCGGGCAACTTGCCAATGAAGAGTTTGGTATTCAAGAAAGTACTTCTAACCTGGCAGAAATTTTAAATCTAGATGATGCGACAACTCTAACTGAAATATTCGATCGCCTGACTGATAGCGAGACGGGATTGGGATTAGAAGAATTATTGGGAATAGAAGATACTCCTCTAATTGCCGAGACTATTAGAGGTGTTTTGGGTGTAGTCGATAGTACTGGACTCGGAAATTCGTTAATCGATGGCTTGAATCAAAGCGGTGGAGATACAAATTCCGACGGCGACACAACTCAAAATTCGCCTTTTACAGGAGTCGGTTTAACTGTCGATTCGATTTTAGATAATCCCGATACGGTTTTAAATGAAAGTGAAGACAATCTCACCTTTAGTATTGGTATTAACGATGCCAAGTTTAATATCGGTAGAGGATTTTCGGGAGATAATTCCTACAATAACTACAACTTTGGTTATGACGGCACGGTTGATATCGTAGCTCTAATTAGAGATTTACTAAACTCGACCGATTTGGTTAACTTGCCTCCAGAAGTTTCTCTGGCAGTAGAAGATTTTGAGGTTAGCTATACCGAAGAAACTGGTGTCAATCCGTCAGAAACATTAGCTTTGAGCGTAGGTCAAATTAGCAATACCAGCGAGGGATTAGATTTAGCTGCCATGTTTGGCATCCAGTCAGATTCCTTTATGTATCAAATAATCGGCGGAATTGTCGATACTATTGATGGCACAGAGATAGGAGTTACCGACACTACTTTAGACTTGAACGATCTCAGTTTTGAGATGAATCGCCGATACGATCTTTTAAGTCTGCAAAACGAAAACGAAACCGATTACAGTCTTAACATCGGTATAGATGATAATGATTTCGTTTGGAAACAAAGTCCTAATAGCTATGAGATTAGCTACGACGGCACCATAGATACTCTGGCAATGCTTCGAGGTTTAGTTAACTCGACGAATCTATTTACTATTCCTCAAGATTTCTCTTTTAATGTCGATGGGTTTTATATTGACTTTTCTAAAGAAAAAACCCTATTAGATCGAGATTTACCTAGTTTCTTACAGGATGATGCCGAAAAAGAAGTTACCGAAACCTTTAATTTTGGTATAGGTGCAATTAGAAATGGCGAATCGGGACTAGATTTAGCTAAATTATTTGGCATTAAAGACACTAATTCTTTTGGTTATCAGTTAATTTCTGGGTTAGTCGATACTGTCGATGGAAGTGAAGTCGGCGTTGACGACACGACTTTGAATATTAGTAGTTTAGATTTCAGTATGGACGAAGTCTACACTATTAATACAGAAACTCCCACCAGTTCTAAAAATATCGAGTTCGATCTTGGCATAGACGATAACAATTTCATCTGGAGCCAAAGTCCCGATGGTTGGTCGGTAAGCTACGATGGCACGATCGATCTTCTAGCTTTGAGTAGAGGATTTATTAACGGCATTGCGCCAAACACTCTACCAGAAGAATATGCTTTCAATATTAATGGATTTGGTACTAGCTATACCGAATCAGAATTTCAAGATGTCTTAGAACTTAATGTCGGCGGTATTAGTAATACTGAATCGGGACTAGACATAGCTAAAATGCTCGGTTTGACCGATACTACATCGGTTGGCTATCAATTAATCGAAGGTTTTGTTAACACTATTGACGGTAATGAAATTGGGGTCAGCGATACTGAAATTGCCTTTAATGGTTTAGATTTAATTCTTACTAACGACCGTGACAACCCCGAAACAACCGAGATAGACGAAACTGCTCGAAGTATTGCCTTTAATCTTAATCTTGACGAAAATTTATTAACTTGGAATCAAAATTCTGACGGCTGGCAACTCAGTTACGATGGTACGACTGATGCCTTAGCACTAGTAAGAGTGTTAGCCAACAGTACGGGACTATTTAATTTACCCGAAACCTTCGCCCTCAACGTCGATACTTTTGATATTGGCTTTACCGAGACAGAAACAGAAGAAAAATTTAATCTTTCCTTCGGTGAAGTAAGCAATGGTGACTCTGGTATCGACCTAGCTGCCATGTTTGGCATTACCGATATTAATTCCTTTGACTATCGTTTGGTAATGGCAATTGTTAATACGATTGCAGGTACGGGAGCGGAAATAACCGAACCGATTATTAACCTTGACGGCGCGGACTTTAACTTTGCCAAAGACAAAGAAACTGGAGAGCAAAGTATTGGTTTAAATATCGATACGGGAAGAAACAAATTTGTTTGGGAGCAAAGTAAAGATAATTTTGAACTAAGTTATGACGGCACAATCGATGTCTTTGCTTTGATTAGATTTGCAGGACAAGAAATAAATTTATTTGATGTTCCTGATGAATTTGCTCTCAATGTTAATGGTTTTAGCGTTAGATCTTTCCAAAATAATGCCGAAAAAACTTTGGAGCAGTTAGTAATACCAATGATGGATTAGATTTAGCTGCTATGTTCGGTATTACAGATACCGATTCCTTCGGTTACAAATTTATTGGCGGAATAGTTGACACCATTGACGGTAGTGAAGTTGGAGTTGTCGATACGGTATTAGGATTTAACGGTTTAGATTTACAAATACTCGACGGCAGTGATATAAACTTAGGCTTAACTATAGATGAAAGTCAGTTTACATATTTACAAAAAGATGATGGATACAGTATTAGCTATGACGGAACAATTGATGTCTTAGCAATCCTTAAAGTCTTAGTTAATGAAACAGGATTGATTAGTTTACCCGATGAATTTGCTCTTAATGTTGAAGGTTTCGCAGTTGATTATACTAAAACTGCAACTCAAGAAATTACTGACATCAGTATCGGAGCAGTTAGTAACACCGATAGCGGTCTAGATTTAGCTGCCATGTTTGGCATCAGCGATCCTAATTCCTTTGGTTACAAATTAATTGGCGGGATAGTTGACACCATTGATGGTAGCGAAGTTGGAGTTGTCGATACGGTATTAGGGTTTAATGGTTTAGATCTAGCAGTAGATAGGAACTTAGAAACAAATGAAATTGATTTAGATTTAGATTTTGCGATCGATGACAATTTACTAACCTACAATCAAACAGCCAATAATAAATACGAACTAAGTTATGACGGAACAATTGATGTTTTAGCTCTAGTCAGGGTATTAATCAATCAAACAGGATTAATTGCTTTACCTGATGAATTTGCCTTTAATATTGAAGGATTTGACGTTGCACTAGAGCTAAATAACCAACAAGAAATTGTCGATTATGAATTAGATATCAATAAAGTTTCTCAAGAAACTATTGTTAATTTGTTTGATTCATTAAGTCTGCCTGAATTTATCGATCGCTTTATCGAGGCGATCGCAGGTGATTTACAGTTAATCCTTACCGACGATTCATTCCAGCTTTATTATCGAGATACGTTAAGAGTCGATACAGTTTTAGAAAGCATTGCTATTGCATTGGGAATTAATTTAGATTTACCAACATTGGCAGTAAGCAATCCTAGTCTAACTCTTGGCAAAGATGGAGATGAAACTACCTTTGAATTATTAATTCCTGAAATAGATGCTGCTAGCTTCCTTACTTCATTTATTGATTCTCTTGGCATTGATGTACCTTCGAGTATTAAAGATCGATTGAGTGAAATTGGTATTGTAAGTGTAAATCTTTCTGACGATGGAATGTTATTAGCCTATCAAGACGAGCTAGTAATTGACTTTGGTAAAATATTCAGTTTTGGCGGCTCGATAAAAGCAGTTGAAGATATTATTGATACCCTTGCTACTGTTATTTTTGGTAGCGAACAACTTGTTATCAATAGTACTCAGGAATTTGGTATTTTCAATGAAAATGGCGTTACCGAAATTTATTTGAGTTCTGCCCTTAACGGCAATAAATTATCATTTACCTTCTCAGAAGAAAAGACCAGCTTTGGGTTTGAATTACCAGAACTTGATTTTGGTTTCTTGGGAATAGATCCATTATTTGGTGGAATCAAAATAAATCAAGCAGAATTATTCATGACCGATAAAACTGAAGTGAGAACCCTGGAAACTATAGGTGAATTAACTATGGTAAAAGGTGTTAACTTACTCGGGCAAATAGATTTTACTCAAGCTGAAGGTATAATCGGTCAGTTCATCAACGAATACTTGGGTATAGATTCGTTAGCCGCTCATATGGGAATAGACCCTGAAAATAGTTTGAGCTTAACTGGAAAAGCGATTCTTGACATTCCTTTGATTCCGATTGGCAATATTATACCTATCGGCGATCTGAAATTAACCCTAAAAGAACTCAATTTAGGGGTAGATGCCGATTTTGTCGCTCAAGACTATGGTTTTACTATCGGGGGTGGTGTCACTTTAGAGGGATACGATCCTTTCCAAGTCAACGAACCCTTATTGCGGTTAGATGGTGGTCTGACTGTTGGCATTAACCTGATATCTCAAGCCCCCACCTTTACAGGCTTCTACAGCCTGAAAACTGGGGAAACCTGGTCAAATGTCTTTGGCATTCCCGATACAGAAATTCGTACTTTCGCTATGGAGTTAGGTGGTGCTATTCAAATAGTTCCACTACCTATAGCAGCAGGTGCGCCCGTTCCGACTCCAGTTCCCAGACCCGACAATCTTGGCTTTATTACCAACTTCCGTTGGGGTACAATCGATGTCGATTTGGCTTTGAAAGTCGATATCGATAATCCCACCGATATTGCAGGAAGCTTCACAATCTATGAGCCTGTTGGCTTGACCCAGCTATTTACAGGTCCAGTATCGCCCTTTATCAGTGCCGTTGATAGTCAAGTTATCGATGAGACTATTGCTTTTATAGATAAAATTGTTAACGCCAAAATTGTATCTACTGATGGCGACGGAGACGGCAAGCTAGATCCTATCGTTCAGTTTGTCCCCTTTGAAACAGATATTGCAGGAATTCCTTTAGATAGAGGACTTGGCATCAATGCCGAATTTTCGGGTTACGGAGCAAGTGCGGCATTGTCGTTACAAAGTAATGCTAATTACACCAGTTTTGCAGGTAGTTTGACCATTCCCGAAATCGCGATCGCCTTTGAAGACCAACCTTTACTTACCTTGAGTGGTTCTTCAGACGACACCTTAAACCTCGAATTTAAAGCAAGTTTATTAGAAACTTATCTTAGAGGTGATGGACGCTTAGAAATGTTTGGTCGAGAAGTCGCTCAAACAGACTTCTCGATTACTCCCACCCGAATAGATATTACAGAGCTAGACCTCGACTTAGGAAAATTAATTACCCTTGATATTAATGACTTTTTCCTTGACATAATTACTTTCAGCGGTGGCGGCGAAGTAGATCTAACTATTCTCAATCAACGAATTGCCGATGCCTCTTTCAGTATCGAAAACGGAACTAAATACAACCTAGATATCGAGCAGCTAGGATTTGGCAACCTTCTCGCTCTGCGAGACGTAGATTTAAGTTTAGATTTTACTCAATTTGATGCTTCGGGTACGAGTAATATAGTCTTGTTGGGTCGAGAAATTCTAGGAAGCTCTTTTAGTATCGATGATAATGGTCTTAACCTTAGTTCCTATGCAAGTTTTAATTTCGCTTCATTGGGTAATATCAACTCAGATTTGTCACTGAGTTTAGATAAAGCAGGATTTAGTATGCGAGGCGACACTGACATCTCCCTTGCTGGTATAGAAGTCAATCTTGGCTTTATCAAACAACGTCTAGGTGGTTTGGATTTTGAAGCGCAATTAATGTTAGAAGCAGATCTTAGTGGATTGAGAGGGGGTATAGAAGATCTTGAGTTTGAGGTATTTGGCAAAAAAGTCGGCTCTTACGACCTCACTTTTGACACTGGAATTTTAATCGATAGTTGGGACGATCTTGTTGAAGAAGTCTATGATTCGGCTAAAGATAAAGCCCTAAGTGCTGCTAAAAGAATATTTTCTCCGCCCAAAAAAGTCGTTCAAGGCATTAGAAATGTATTTAGAAGACTATTTAATGGTTATATTGATGGTGCAGAAGTTTGGTTAGACCTCGATAATGATGGCTTATTAGACTCAGAAGAACCTGCTGGAATTACTAAAGTTGATGGCTCTTTCGTTCTAGAAACTGCCGAAGACTTCGACCTATCTGGAGCAGTCATTCGCTCTATGGGTGGTATTGAGACTGCAACTGGTTTACCTGTTGTAGGAGTTATGTCTGCACCCGCTAGCGGTAATATCACCCCTTTAACTTCTCTAATTCAAGGCTCGATCGATGGGGGAGCGACCTTAGCCGAAGCCACAGAAAATGTTAGAACTGCCTTGGGTATTTCTTCTAATGTCGATCTGCTCGACTTCAATCATGTGGACGAAGCTCTCAATGGCAATCCCGATGCTCGTAATGTCTTATTAACAGTTAACACCGTCCAGGGAATTATATCTGGAGTTCTCAACTTGTTAGCAGGGGCTGCTGGTGGCACGATGGATAGCCAAGATGCTGCTGCCAATCTACTTCTAAGCAACGCAGCCTATTCGTCACTAGCAGAGCTGGTTGATGGCGACACTTTCAATCCAGAAGACTTAGAAGATCCTAGCCAATTAGAAGGAGTCATTCGCAGCGCAGCAACAACGGCGCAAACTCAAGCCCAACAGCAGGGTGTAACTCTAGAAATTGACGACACTGTAATTGATGACATTGCTACTAATGCAGCAGGAGTATTAGCTGCGGGAGCAACTAAGAAGCGGCTCCTCAGTGAAGAATCTGCTGATGGTATGGATTTGTTTACCAGAATTAATCAGGCTAAGTTCATTTCTAATGGGGAAGAAGCAAATGCTCTAAATAATTTTGCTCTGGGTAACGTTGACGAAGCAGATATTCTGGCTCTGGCAGATACTAGCGAAACCGCACTGCAAGCAATTAGAGATGTCAATCTCAAACCTCAGTTGGCAGGAATCCTCGATTTATACTTAATTGGCGAGCAAAAAGTCATCGATCTTCCTATTACCCTGTTTGATTTTGAAACTCCTTACGAAGAATTAAATATTACCATTACCTCCGATAATCCAACTTTATTACCAAGTGAAAATATCTCAATTGCTCCTGGTAGTAACCCACAGGAAGCTCTCTTTAGCGTTTCTCCTCTAGATGGAGAGACAGGAGAGGCAACTGTTAATATTACCGTCGAAGATGCTAACGGCAACAGTATTAGTGAAGAAATTACTGTAACCGTTGAAAGTGATGTTGCACCTATATTTACCAAAACCCCAAATACAACTGTATTGACATCCAGAGATGCCGAACTAGGTTTGATTGTTACCGATCTAGATGCGGATGACGGTAACGGTAGCGATACAGACTTGAGCGTTTCCTATTCTATTGTGGACGGAAACAATTTGGATGGAGACGACCTCGAACCTTTTGATATTGGCATCGATGGGGAAATTATCGTCACCGATCCTGACGATCTGGCTCTGGCAGATCCCATAACGCCATTTAGTTTAACGGTAGAAGTCAATGATGGGGTTTACACTACTCAAACCGATGTTGCTATCCGAATTAACGATGCTCCCACAGTCGCTAATGCTATAGCAGATCGCAGCATTCAAGTAGGAAAATCCTTAAACTTCCAATTTGCTGCCGATAGCTTTGCAGATATCAACCAAGACAATCTAACTTACACTGCTACCCTGGCAGATGGTTCGGATTTACCGACCTGGCTCGATTTTAATCCCGATACTCGCACCTTTAGCAGCAATAGCAATCCTAAAAACAAAGATGTTGGCGTTCTAGAAATTGTGGTCACTGCTAGTGATGGAGAAAGTTCGGTTAGCGATCTGTTCGAGCTTGCAGTTGTTAACACAGTAGTAGATGACAGCAAAGAACAAAAAGGTAGCGGTGGTAACGATGCCATTGGTGGCGGTGCTGGTAAAGACACTGTCAGAGGTGGTAATGGTGATGATGTCATTAGCGGTAATGATGGCGCAGACCGAATTTTTGGAGATAAAGGTAGCGATCGCCTGGTTGGAGGCGAAGGCAACGACAACCTCGATGGCGGAGACGATGATGACACCCTCTCTGGTGGTTCGGGTAGAGATAATCTCAAAGCTGGAACGGGTAACGATACACTTTATGGCGGTACTGGTAACGATCGCTTGTTCGCTGGCTCGGGAGATGATTTTCTCGACGGTGGAGCGGGAATAGATTACCTTAAGGGAGGAGCGGGTAACGATACACTCTATGGCGGTACTGGCGGCGATCGCCTCAGAGGGAATGAAGGTAATGATGTCTTTGTTCTTACCTTTGGCGATACAGGTAACGTTATCTTTGACTACCAAGATGGCAGCGATAAACTAGCCTTGGAACTCTCCAGTTTTACTACTAATACCGTAGAAGATATCTTTACTAACGAACTCACTATTAGTCAAAACGGCAGTAAGAGTGAAATCTATACCAATGACAATAATTTACTTGTCTCCCTCTCAAACGTCGATTCTTCCAGTCTCACCGTAGAAGACTTTATCGAATTCTAATTTTCTCAATCGAGGCAGTTCGCCAACTGCCCTTATCTTTTCCCGAAATCGCGATTGACTTTTTAGTTCGGTACAACTCAACCAACAATAAACTAAAGATTATGAACATCTATCGTCTTCTGGCTACAACTGGTGCAATAGCAGGAACTTTGTTTCACGCAGTTTCAGCTTACGCTCTTACGTTTTCACTAAATAACTACGATTCTAGCAGTGGAGTTTTTTCTTACGATGTAACTCTCGACCCTAATGAGCCCCTAGAAGCAGGTTTCGATTATATATCCCTAACTAATTTGACGGGAATAACCAATACCAGTGCTGTTGCTCCTTATAGTACAGATGGTTATGACACTACAAGTGCTGATTTTCTTGTATCTACTTCAGTTGATTCTCTATCTCAACCTCAAACTTTTGAAAATGTCATTTCGTTAACTTCAAACAGTCCCCTCGGAACGATCGACTATGAAGCTACATCCGATTTTTTTGCGAATGAATTTAGCTCTACTGCTCAGGGTCCTACAGCGGTTCCTTTCGAGCTTTCACCAGATATCGGGCTGTTTACTATCTTCGGCATTTTTGGGTTAAATTACTACCGCAAGAAGTTTAGAGCTAAATAGTAGATTTTGCTCTTTTAAGGATAGAGCCGAGTATTTATTGTCTAGATCGATCGACACCGCGTGTGCAACTTTTTTGAGCCATTGATTTTATTGGGTTTCAGGCATACAGATTCATTAAAAATCTCCTGAAACTGTTATTCTCTCGTAGAAAGTTGCATATCGCGCGATCGACTGATTTCTAATGACGATCGCTTGAATTTCTTCAACTATAAGTCAAAATTTGACACTTAATTTTTTAAAGCAAAAAACGCCTTCGGAAAAAATTGACATCTAATTTTTTAAATGTAATTTTGGTCTAATTTGGCAAAAAAAAGCTACAAGCTATATGCTGAGATTCTTGTAGAATACCGTGATTTTTGACACTAATTCTTTAAATTGGACAAATAATTCTTTAATCTACACTAAAAATCGTTTTAAAATGATAAACTATTCATCTCGTTTGACAGCGATCGCTCTAAAATTGTAAACTTCACTAGTTATTCTGTCGATCGCTCCAAATACAACTAATTTCTAAATAAAAATAATTTTGAATACCAGTGCTAATCTCTCCTAATTGTTCGCTATCGGAAATAAACCCCAAACAGCCACTTCAACTGGGAATTATGGCATCGGGAAGCGGAACTAATTTTGAGGCTATAGCTAAGGCGATCGCGTCGGGACAATTAAATGCAGAGATAGAAGTTTTAATTTACAATAATCCCCAGGCAAAAGTGCGATCGCTTGGCAAAAAATATAATGTTCCGACAATACTAATCAATCATAGAGAATATAAAACTAGAGAAGACTTAGACCACGCTGTCGTATCTACCCTGCAAAACTACGGTGTTGAGTGGGTAGTAATGGCTGGCTGGATGCGGGTAGTAACTGAAGTATTGATTGCCAGTTTTCCCGATCGCATTATCAATATTCATCCAAGTCTGTTACCTAGTTTTAAAGGCATTCGCGCTGTAGAACAGGCTTTAGCTGCACAGGTCAAAATTACGGGCTGTACGGTGCATTTGGTAAGCCTAGAGGTCGATAGCGGTAAAATTTTGATGCAGGCTGCCGTACCAGTATTGACTGAAGATACACCTGCAACTCTACACGCCAGAATACAGGAACAGGAACACATTATTTTACCACGGGCAATTGCTCTAGCAGCCCTCAAAGGAGCCGACGCGATCGAGAACCTTACTAATTAATGCTGAAATTTGCGAGGCACGATTCATAATCATTAAATGTCCGCCTTTTTCTATTTGCCAATCGGCATTTACGAAAGAAATAGGAAAGACGCGATCGCGCGTTCCGTGAAGATGACAGATATGTTCGGGAACTTCTTCATTGTTCCAGATTACAACCCGATGCACTGCCCACTTCAAAAAATGTGCGTCAGTATCGCTTAAAATTGCCCTGAGTAATTTCTGTTCGTCAACGGTTTCCAAACTAAAAAACCAGTATGCCAGCCAGTACACAAAGCGCAGTAAGCTTTTTAAAGGAATAAGACGGTGAACGGGAAACCAGCGAAATAATCTAAAGTATAGGGGAATTTCTCGTTTGTTTTTCGCACTAGAAACCAAAATTACTTTCTCTACTTCGATTTGTTTGGCAATTTCAATCGCAATTAAACCGCCAAAAGATAGTCCGATCAAAATCGGCTTTTCTGACTTTATTTGCGCCGTCAGACGTTTGGCATAGTCAGCAATTGATTCTCTCGGTTCTGGTTCTACCCAACGTATGTGAACTGGCTGATAACCTTCAAACTCTAACTGTTGAAATACGCGATCGTCGGCACCCAAACCGCTTACACAGTATATATTTTTTAACGAATTTTCTAGCTTTTCTGAGGCTGTTGGTTGAGAATTGTTTTCTAACTCGGCTAACTGCTGTTCTGTTATCTGTTCTGAAGTCATCAATAATCTTAAAGTTTTAAATATTTGCTTTGAAATACTTATTTTTTGCTGGTTTCATTCAACATTATAGTTTTGCTACTTCAAAAATTCTGTTAGATAGCTTACTCAAACTACTAGAACGACTGTTATTGATTTATGGCTCAACTGCGTAAGTCCTGATGAGTTACAAAATTGCCAAAGTGAAGCGTGGCTATCAGTGAAATAGATCTAGACTCGATGTAAATGCGAAGTCCCTTCAGTTGAATTTTTGCAACATCTACTTCTAAAACCAAGAACTTAAAGATTATGTACTATAACGAACTGATTGTTTTTGTGTAGTTGTTTTAAAAAATATTGTAAAATTTGCCTATCTGTACGTTAACGCGCTAAAAGTATTGTTCTTTTGCGTAACAATTGTTAAATAATTCAAGAACCTTTGTTGAAAAAGTCAATATATTTGAAATGAATCGCTCCAACTTTTTTCGTCCTAGATATCACTACTACGGAAAGAATAATCCTAAAAACATTTCTTTTAACACTTACCTACAAGAATTTTCACATAAAATAAGCTATATTTCTAGCTTGGAAACCAACGGCAAACTATCTTCAGATGAAGCTTACCGACAACTCAAACATCTTTGGAAGCAACTAAAAAAAGCTAAAAAGCAAATTTTAACTAAATAGTTAAAAAAAAATAAAATTAGAACGATTGGTTGTATCACAGTCGTTTGATTAATAGTAACAGCTTTTTTAATATGCTTGACGTAAAAACTACAGTGAAAGTTATTTATCCCAAATATGCCAAAGGAATTAAAGGGATAGTTATAGCCAGAGAAGAATCAACTAGACGTTGGTTAGTCAAATTAAATTACCAAGAACGAGAGCGTAGTGAAACCTTGATTTTGTCTTTGAAAGAATTGGATTTTGAAGTAATAGAAAGTGACGACATTTAGCCAACTCAAAGTTCAGTTATAACTTTTTTCGAGCGGCTGCTTTGAGTAAATTCAAGTTATTAACTAATAAATAAAATTTGGCACAATTATCATTTTTATGAAAAATGTTTTGTCTTTTGAAACTAAATTAAGTCAAGCAGTGACTCAGATTGAAAATAAATATTCAAAAACAAGAGTATTAGAGGCAGGTGAAAAGATATTTGACTTTTTAGAACCACAACAAAATATTTATTTTTCTTTGAATGGAATAGTCAAACTTTTTAAAATAGATCGGATAGGCAATGAAATTGCGATTGCTTTACTGCCAGAAAAAAGTTTCTTTGGATTATCATCTTTGCTTTTAGACGAACTAGAACAAAAATACTCTGCTTCGGCTGTAACTCCAGTAAAATTGATTTCTACACCTACTTTTAGAGTACGGCAAGAATTACACAAATCGCCAGAACTATCATCATTAATGATTCGGCAGCTAGTATCGCGACTATTGAATGCTGAAATAACTATTGAATTTTTACGAATGCAAAGATCGCAGACTAGATTAGTTAGCTTTTTATTAATCTTGAGTCGTGATTTTGGAATTAAAACAAATGCTGGAATTGAAATTAACTTGCGATTAAGCCATGAAACTTTGGCTGAAATGACTAGTCTAAGTAGAGTCTCCGTTACCAAATTTTTAGGACAACTAAGGCATCAGCAAATGATTTCTATATACCGACAAAAAATTACCATACACGACCCTAAATATCTGCGTCAATACTATAAAATTCCCGATTTACTAAGCTAAAGCGCACAACAGAAAGCTAATTGCTACTTGCTGCTTTTTACTTCCGCGTAGCGGTATTAGCTATACCCAATCCTCATCGTCTTCAAAATCATCATCAGAAAAAGCCGTGTCAGAACTTATTACAGCGCGATTAGCCTGACTGGCATTTGCTTCGCGATCGCGCTCTGCGCGCTGCCTTCGGCAATCGCCCGATTCTATACTGCTTTCATCTTCAAGATCGTCAAACTCTTCTCTATCTTCATGACTCACAGATGAAACCACAATTTCTGGCAAAATTTCTGAAGGTTTTTGACCGTCTATTTCGCTAATAATTAAATCGTCAATATAACTCAAAAACATATTTCCTCTGGCATCGCAAACAGTTACCAGTCCATAATTTTCGGTATCGTTCTGAGGAAATAGATCGTTGAGAAAACGCGAGGGTAAATTGACTTTACTACCACCGCTAACAGCATTAACAGCTAAAAGAATATATTCACTGCCAGTTTTTTTGTGTTTGACTACGATCGCCATAAATTTATTTTTGCCCTTGGTTTTTAGTTATTTTCCACCGTGATTGCGAGGATCGCTGTTTTTCTGTGTTGCAACCTTATCAAGCTGAGAAACGGCTCCTTTCTCATAAGCATAAGGGATGGGGTTACTAGCAATTAAAGCTTCAAGATCTGCTTCTAGGATCGAACGAGGCTGTTCGCCAATTGCTTCGGCGATCGCTTCACCCTCTCGATCCATAAACACGAAGTGTGGAATTCCATCAACGCGATAGCGCAACATTTCTGGAAGCCATTTATTATTATCGACATTGAGCATGACAAAATTAACCCGATCTTCATAGCTGTTTTCGATGGCTGAAAGATCTTCTGCCATTGCCTGACAGCTAGTACACCAGTCAGCATAGAATTCTGTTAGGGTTGGTTTACCGTTACTCAAAGCATCCTCAAGAGGTATAGAGCGTCGTACTAGAGCTTCAAGAGAACCAGAGTTTGTTTCGCTTTGTAACCCAATAAACAGAGCTACACTTAGTACTACTGCCACGATCGCAATCAGTACGTTTCTAACAGTGCTACTGTTTTTAGATTCATAATCTACTGTAGGTTCGTTCATTAGCTAACTTAGTATATATTCTCATTCCTGTTTTATTGTACTTTTTTATTTCTAACCAGCCATGAAAAAACGGGTAACTCTAACTTTTCCCCGAACTGCCATTCAAATACCAATTACCTATCGTCTGGCAAAAGATTTTAATGTCGCTGCTAATATTATTCGCGCTCAAGTTGCTCCCGATCGCATGGGCAAGCTGGTAGTAGAATTACAGGGTGATATCGATCGCATCGATGAGGCGATCGAATGGATGCGTATGCAAAGCATCAGCGTTTCTTCAGCTAGTGGCGAAATTGTTATCGATGAAGAAAGTTGTGTAGACTGTGGTTTGTGTACTGGTGTCTGTCCTACCGAAGCTTTGATTTTAGAGCCGCAAACTTTTAAACTCAAATTTCGGCGATCGCACTGTATTGTTTGCGAACAATGCGTTCCTACCTGTCCCGTAGGCGCAATTTCTACTAATTTATAGCTAGTTTACCAATGAACAGTGAACATTGCTCATTGCTCATTGTTCATTGTTCATTGTTCATTGCTCATTGATAATAGCTTGTTTGAGATTATGACAAAATTGGGCGATCGCTTCCAATCCTGCTTCTGAATTTTCATCTGCCAGACGCTTGACAAAAGCACTACCGACAATAACTGCATCTGCTCCCCAGTCTTTAATCTGTCGGGCTTGTTCGGGACTGGAAATTCCAAATCCTACCCCAATTGGTTTATCGGTAATCTCTCGCATAGAGGTAAGTAAATCTTTAACTCTAGTAGCAATTTCAGTCCGCGCTCCCGTAACGCCCGTAACCGAAACTAAATAAATAAAACCTTGAGAAGAGTTAGCAATGGTATGTATTCGCTCTTGAGAACTGGTGGGTGCGACTAACAAAGTCACCTCAATCCCCATTTGGTTAGCTGAGGTGAGTAAAGTTTGGGCTTCCTCTAATGGTAAATCGGGAACTACTAAGCCTTTGACTCCTGCGGCTTGAATCTGCTGCATAAATTGCTCTATGCCTCGGTAATAAATAGGATTGTAGTAGGTAAATAAAATAATTGGAGTCTCAATTTTTCTACTTACCGTTTTAACTACATCCAAAACCGCCTCTAAATGTACACCTCGTCCTAAAGCTCTAGTTGCCGCCGCCTGAATTGTCGGACCATCAGCCAGAGGATCGCTATAAGGAACCCCCAGTTCAATTAAATCTGCTCCATTTTGCGCCAAAACTTCTAGGGCTTTAGCCGTAGTTTCTAAGTCAGGATCGCCAGCGGTGATAAAAGGAATTAAGGCACATTCAGATTTTTGACGCAGATGTTTAAAGCGATCGCTAACAGAATTCATCTTGAGATTATTTAATGTTTAATTACCGAAAAATATTTTATTCCGAAGCAGACTCAGAAGAAGCAGAATTTTCTTTTTCTCTTTCTACCTCTGTTTGCAGACGCTCGATTTCTTCTGGACTCATTTCTTCCAGTCGCTTTTGCAAAACGGCATCTTCATAGTCTTTGAGTTGTTGATTGTAAGTCATGTTTTTAGTACCTACTCGGAACAAATAAGTCAAACACCAACCCAATAAGCCAACTACCAACAGAGTTTGAGTCCAGATTCCAGCACTGACGCTGTTTATTCCCAATACTTGCAGCACTAAATAGACGATACCACCCGTTAGAAAAATACCAAAAGCGATCGCGATCGCATCTATTCTTCGCATAGCTTACTTAGGCTTTGAGATCTCGACGTTTGGGACGAAAGTTAAGAAATGGACTGAGTAGTAGCATTCCAGGGAAGCAGAGAAACACAAATAGATACATGATAAATCGCTCGACCGAACTAGCTGTATACCAGCGATTTTTTAAATAGAAATAAACTAAACCTGGCAATACCAGCAAATACGTCCCACTCAAAACCAGGTATATTAGGGCAACTAAATTAGTTTCTGTTAATAGCGTCATCTACTTTTACCAGTAATTTTTTTCTCTAATTTAATCTTAGATGTTAAAGCACAATAAACATACTGTATGATATATTAGGTTCTACCGCAAAAGCTAAGACTGGGTTTTTAAAACTTGGGGGTATGGCGGAATTGGTAGACGCTGCGGACTTAAAATCCGTTGAGCCTTATAAGCTCGTGAGAGTTCAAGTCTCTCTACCCCCACTACTAGCAAGCGATTTTTACGCCTCTTACTGTGACAGGAAGCATAATTTTGCCATTTTGGAAGCTTTATGCTTCCTCTGACTCTTGACAATTTTATGTTTCTTATAATAATTCATATCACACACAATAAGTACGATATTTGATTGTTGTTTTAGTTTATCTAAGCTCGACTTTATCCATAAATTGCCAAGATGTGTAAATCAGTTAAACAGGGAAAATAGTTAAAACATTGGGGCTTTTAAAAGTCAGCCCCTTATAAAATCAGAAAAGTCGCTCGGACAAGAATTTTTACTCCCTAAATGCTTATGCTGTTTTGTTTGTTTTCACTGCATGAAGCTTTTTCTAAAGTGTATGTTCTTAAATTGACATGATTATTGCAACCATCCTTTTAACCGACGAGCTACTTGCGGACGGCGTAACTTTCGCATTGCTTTACTTTGTATCTGACGCACCCTTTCGCGAGATAGATTAAACACCTTACCAACTTCCTCTAAAGTATACGAGCGATCGTTGGTTAGTCCATAACGCAAACAAATAACGTCTTTTTCTCTTTCTGTAAGTACGTCATTAAGAACATCGGTAATTTCCTGACGCATCATCGATTCACTCATGCGTTCTTCAGGTAGCTGCAACTCGCTATCTTCTAATAAATCTACTAACTCGGTATCTTCTGCTTTTCCTACTCGATGATTTAAAGATAGAGATTGACGGCGTAGTTCGAGTAGCTGACGCAATTGTGACAGGGAAATTTTTAATTCTTCAGCCAGTTCGGTTTCATTAGGGTTACGCTGTAGCTGTTGTTTGAGGTGACGCTGTGCCTTTTTAAGCTTATTAAGTTTTTCTACTATGTGAATTGGTAATCGAATAGTGCGAGCATCGTTGGCAATGGTTCTAGTAATTGCCTGCCGTATCCACCAGTAAGCATAAGTAGAAAATTTATATCCTTTATTGGGATCGAATTTTTCTGTAGCTCTATTCAAACCGATCGCGCCTTCTTGAATTAAGTCTAAAAAAGGAACGCCGCGATTGAGATAACGTTTGGCTATAGAAACTACCAGACGCAGATTAGAGCGAATCATTTTGCGTTTGGCAACTCTACCGCGATATAAAATTAGCTTTAACTGACGTTCTGATTCTAAGGTTAAAGCTTGTGATAGTTCTGTCGTACTGGGATTTCTATCTAACTGTTTTTTTAGCTGTTGACGTGTTGCTTCCACTTTAACCATCATTTTGACATCGTTGGCTAAATGAATTTCTTCCTCTGCTGTGAGCAAAGGATAACGAGCCATTTCTTTAAAAAAAGCACCGATATTATCTTCGAGGTTGCTGCGGCGATTACCAGTCAAATAGAAATTATTATCTTCTTCTGAATATTCGGCTTCAACTAATTTTAAATTTTCAGCAGTTGAAGGTTCTTCTTCAATCGTTAGCCCCGCAGCATTAAAGTTATAGCTATCTCGAACGGCTGATTTGGCGGTAGTCATCGGTTGTAAATCCTATTTTATTTTTATTTAAACTTGGCTGCTTATTTTGGATAGATCGATAACCTATCTCAGACAAATCGAACTAGATACCTAGATTTAAGTAAACCTTTTTAGCAAAATGAAAGCTGAATTAGATGTACGGTTGCTAAATATTTACTTTCAAAGTGTAGTCAATTTCCGATCGCTGAAAAAATATGTTAAATCAACTTTTCTTAATATGTTTATAAAGTGACCTGTTTTTATTTCCCCTGACTTTTTAAACCAAAGTAAAATTTATGTATGTAAATACAGTACCAGATGTTTTAAGGGTTTTTGTTTTGTCAGTTACCGAATTGTTATAAATTTTTTTAAAACTCAAGATTAAGTTAAGTGATTTTTGGGATAAAAAGTAATAATCTTGAGTGATAATTGTTACTTAAATAACAAATGTACCTTCAAGACTAATTGCTCGACGACAACAAGCTTTTTATATTGGTAAAACTGTGAGTCTTGGAAAAAGTTGAAACAAGCCGACAAAGCCTTGATTGTATGAGTCTTCTGGCTTGCGAAACTAAACCGATCGAGATAATTTTTAAAAATACTACTGCGACCTGTCTAATATTAATTTTGTGAATGCTTATGTTATAGATTTACCTGAGTTTTTAAGTAAAAATAACTAGTTATTAATTATTTTTATGAATTACATAAAATTTAATCTATGGCATAGACTGTAATAATGTAGTCCGAACTAATTTTGTCAACAAAAAAACTGAAACAGTGTATCCCCCGCACAGAACAAATACTGTATGTTTGCCGAATATTTTTTCTCTAGCTAGCTAATCTACAACGGAGTCATCTATGACCAGACAAAAGTGTAAAATAGTATTCCTGTAAGACAATAGCCAGAAACGCTAGTGAAATCAGATTGTTACCATATATCAGAATCTACAGAATCCTTAGCCAGTGAAATTGCTGCGTCTCGTGCAGAAGAATCTTACCCAACTCGACACACTCAGCTTACTCTCTCAGTTGCCGAACCTAAAATCGTCTATCGATCGCAAACATCACCACAATGGATAGAGGTATTGGTAGATTGTCCTGGAGCAAGGGGATTGTATACATACAGTCTACCGCCAGAGTTGATGGTGCAGTCGGGAGACATTGTCAGCGTACCCTTCGGTATGCAGATAACAGGAGGGATAGTTATTGGTTTTCTGGCATCGCTTCCCGAAAATCTCAAGCTAGAGCAAATTCGCCCTATAGAAGAAGTAATTACTTCTGGTTTTTTTCCTAATAGGTATTGGGAGTTGTTGGGACGTGTGGCAGATTATTACTGTAGCGATTTGTTGAGCGCGATCGCCGTAGCTTTGCCTCCTGGTTTACTGGGGCGATCGCAAAGAAGAATTAGACTCAAAACCGCAGCAATTCCTTCAGGGGCTGAAACTTTTTGTAGTTCGGTAGCGGGGCAAATTTTACAGCTATTAAAACAGCAAAAAGAAGGTGACTACAGCGTTAACTATCTTCGCAGCCAGATTCGAGGCGCAAACAGAGGAATCCGCGAATTAAGTAAGCGAGGTTGGATTGAAGCTTATCTCGAACCACCCAGACGCGCCAAACCCAAGCTCAAAACAGCCATTACTTTGGTTACGAGTAACTTTTTAAACGATCTTAGTTCCAGACAGCGAGAAATATTACAAATCCTAAGTAGCCAGGGAGGAGAGTTGTGGCTACAAGATTTTGTTCGTTTGTGTCGCACTACCTCAACTACAGTCAAAAAGTTAGAAGCAAAAGGCTATGTTAGCTTGAGCGAACGCGAAATTCTGAGAAAAGCTGGAGGAATAGAAGGAGAAGCAGATAGACCCAAACAGCTAAATCAGGCTCAAGCCGAAGCTCTATCAGTAATTAATAACCAACAAAACTATACCCAGATCTTATTACATGGCGTAACGGGTTCGGGTAAAACCGAAGTTTATTTACAGGCGATCGCGCCAATTTTAGAACGAGGACAGTCGGCACTGGTATTGGTTCCCGAAATTGGCTTGACTCCCCAACTGAGCGATCGCTTTACCGCTCGTTTTGGCGATCGGGTTTGTATATATCACAGCAAGTTGTCTGTAGGGGAACGCTACGATACCTGGCGACAAACCGTTCGGGGAGAACCCCAGGTAGTTATCGGCACGCGCTCGGCAATTTTTGCACCGTTACCCAATCTGGGTTTAATTATTTTAGATGAAGAACATGACTCTAGTTTCAAACAAGACCGTCCCGCACCTACTTATCATGCCAGAACCGTAGCTAACTGGCGTGCCGAATTAGAAAACTGTCCTTTGGTGTTAGGTTCGGCTACGCCTTCGTTAGAGACTTTGACTGTATCTTATGGTGGTGAGGATGAAACGGGACAACAAACTATTAACCATTATCTATCTCTACCCGAACGCATTGGTTTTCGTCCCTTACCCAAAGTCGAAATAGTAGATCTCAGACAAGAACTAAATCGCGGTAATCGCTCGATCTTTAGTCAGTCTTTACAGGCTGCGATCGCTCAAATGCAGCAGCAAGGCAGACAGGGAATTTTATTCATTCCCCGTCGGGGTCATAGTACTTTTGTTTCTTGCCGTAGCTGTGGTTACGTTATGGAATGTCCTGATTGTGATGTATCTCTTTCTTATCACTATGCCAGCGAAGGTGCTGCCAAACTATTGCGCTGTCATTACTGCAACTATACTAGCCTCCAGCCTAATCTCTGTCCTGAATGTAGTTCGCCTTATCTCAAGCACTTTGGTAGCGGTACGCAAAAAGTAACTCAAGAATTGAGCAAGTTATTTCCCGAACTAAAGGCGATCCGTTTTGACAGCGATACTACTAGAAATAAAAACGCACATCGTGAGGCGATCGCCAGCTTCATTAATCGCGAGGCAGATGTTTTAGTAGGTACGCAAATGCTTACCAAGGGTTTGGATATTGCAGGAGTAACGGTAGTAGGCATAGTATCTGCCGATGGTTTGCTGCATCGTAGCGATTATCGCGCTGCCGAAAGAGCTTTTCAAACCCTGACTCAGGTAGCTGGTAGGGCAGGTAGAGGTGACGAACCAGGCAAAGTTATTCTGCAAACTTATTCTTCCGAACATCCTGTAGTGCAAGCCGTAGCCGATGGCGACTATCACAATTTCAGTAATGTCGAACTGCAACATCGAGCCGAATTACGCTATCCTCCCTACGGTAAGCTAATTTTAATCAAATTAAGCAGTGTGGATGAAGAAGAAGTAAGAAAAACAGCAGAAATTTTAGCTGACGAATGCTGCGAACGTCTGGGACAATACGCTCAGATTTTAGGTCCCGCACCTGCAAGCATTATGCGTGTAGCTCGTCGCTATCGCTGGCAAATATTACTCAAGTTTGAATTGGAAGTAAAAAATAATTTACCCGATTTAAATGAACTGCGATCGCTTTGCCCTAATTCTGTCAGCATGACTATTGATGTCGATCCGTTAAATATGGATTAATATAATGAACATTGACCATTGAGCAGTTGAAAATGATAAATGCTTAATGCTTAAATGTTTGTTGCCTAGTGCTTAGTTCCTAAAGTCTAAAATAACTTCCTACTTTTTCTGCTGTTCTAAAAAGGACAACATTGCTAGCTCATCGAGTTCTAACAATTCATCAGCCGATGGCACTTGTGTTTTTATGGACTCCAGTGTTTCTAATAACTGTCCTGCCTGATAAGTTTCCAGCACTAAAGGATGAATATAATACTTGCGACAGGTTGCAGGGCGATTTCCCAGACGTTTGGCAACGAGTTTTACAGCATTAACAATATTTTGTTTGGCTTCGGTATCGGACTGAAAATTACCAACATCCTGTAGGGCTATAGCTGCTTCCATCGTTCCCGCCCAGGTGCGAAACTCTTTGGCAGTAAATGTATGTCCCGTAATTGTTTCGAGATACTGATTGACATCACCCGAATCGACCTGTTGTTTGTTACCGTCATCATCAAAATACTGAAATAGCTGATAGCCAGGAATTTCCTGACAGCGTTTGATGGCGCGTGCCAGACGGCGATCGCGCAATTCGATCTCGTGCTGTATACCACTCTTACCAGTAAACTCGAAGCAGACCTTATGCTTAAAAATTTCTACATGGCGATTGCGTAATGTCGTCAAACCAAAGGATGAGTTTTGCCGCGCATATTGAGGATTACCAACTCGAATCAAAGTCTCATCTAGTAACCTTACCACTACTGCTAAAATTTTTTCTCGCGTTAATTTGCGCTTACGTAAATGGGAATCGTATTGCTTCCGAATTAACGGTAGTGATAAACCAAAGGGAATCAGGCGGGCAAATTTGGCTTGACTGCGTAGCTTGCGCCATTCTGGATGATAGCGGTATTGTTTGCGTCCTTTGTCGTCTCTTCCCGTCGCTTGTAAATGTCCTTTGGGATCGAGACAAATCCACACCTCTTGCCAGGCAGGGGGAATATTTAAAGCTTTAAACCGTTCGATAAGTTTTGACTCGCTAACGCGCTCGCCTTGGCTGTCAAAGTAACTAAAGCCACGTCCCCAGGGTTTGCGAGTAAATCCTGGCTGGCGATCGCTTACATAATGTAAATCCGCAGTTTTAGCAGCGGCTTCGGGATTAGTTATTAGGTCGGTAGCTAACTTTTCTGCAATTAGTTGGCGATGGTCTTTTATTGAAGCTGGTATCTGCATACAATCTTTTCTTTACAGGTCGAAAAAATTTAACTAATAAAAGGATTCGACCGAGCTAGCTGTTTGATTAAATAAGATTTGTTAATAATTTAAACAAAAATCAACTACTCTAGCATCTGTCATCTGGAACGAGTTAATGTCTACCTTTGGAAAGATTTGCTTTGTAACTATGTGCTACCAAGGTTTTCGTTTGTGTTTGTGGCGACTGTCACGTTTTTAATACAGTTCGATCGCGATTTCTAAAATATTACGGTTCTTCAGTAAACACTATGCCTAACTAATAGTTAAATTGCTAAATTAATAAAACTCTATTACGAAAGTTATTAAAGTTTCTAAAGCCGTATGCCGACCGTTTTATTAGCTTTAATTTATTATTAATTCCTTCCACTGTACCATTGGTTATTCTCTCGTCAAAGTAAGCAATTATTTCCCCTATCCATCTGATAATTGTCTTTTTACTTTCTGGATAATATTCTCCTGCTTCTTTTAACCAATCACTTATTTTTAGTAGTCCAGTTAAACTATTTTGCTTTTTTTCTAATATATCCCGAAATTTTTCTTTTAATTTGTGCATTTTTTCGAGAATTGGATAGAGTTTTTTTACTGCTTGCAATTTTTGTTGCTGTTTCTCATTTAAATTACATTCATTTATTTGTTTCATCACCTGAAATCTATCTGCTACCACTTCCGCATTCGGCATTAATCAGTTAGGTGGCTTGGAAAAAACGCAATGTCTAATTAAATTTACCGTGTTAATTTCACAAGTAATAACCGAAGAATATGTAAAAAGCAAAGTTATTGCCAATAATGCTGCTTTTTCTCGATTTGGTTTAACCAACTGCGGAATAATGTTGCTTGCGGAAAATAAATACTTGGTTTTAACTGGCGACTTACAACTACATTATTATTTAAAAGCATTTGGTATTGATACAGTTAACTTTAATAATTTGCGATCGCTCTAAAAATTTGATGCTGGCGATCGCACCAGGTAATTTTCTAGCCTAACTAGATGAGTTTGAGAAAGATCGAAACGACAGTGTTTTGAGAACTATAGATATGTAAGCGATCGCAATTAAATTTTAAACATGACTTTACCGTTTTGTACTACTTCTAAGTTGAGTTTGAGCGTCTGTGCGGTATAGGCATTTTCAGCGACGATCGCTCTAATTTCTCCCAAAGATTCATCGGATGCGGCTATTTTATCGATAAATCTTACTAAGGTAGCTATTTCACCATCGCCAATTTGAATATCACCCAGAACTCCTGCTCTTTGTGCGCGAAATTTAGAGGCAGAAAGTAACCAGTCTAGTCTATCTTGTACTTTTCCAGGAGTTTTATCTTCAGCGTCAAGAGAGACTGTAGCAATTTCTTCACCTGCTTTAAAAATTCTTTTATTTGGAACTAGATCGGCGAATACTCTTACTTCAGGCTCTCCTCTAACGTAGTTGCCAGCCGATAAAATACGTAGAACATAATCTCGACCATCTTTAATTTCTGCTGCTAATTGTTCTACTTGAGCATTAGTAATTTTAACGATTCTTTGTTCTGACGATTCGTCGAGCATAAATGCTTCACTTACATTGCTATTAGCCTGTTGCAATAAACGATCTATTGCCAAAACCGCAGCATCGGGATCGACGATCCGAACTGTAGCTGAAGCCAGAACTTGTCCCCTCAAAATAGCAATTTGTCTTTCTCGCAACTCTTGATAGTTTTGATAGTAGCGTTCGAGAACTGCCACTTCTCGCTCTAAATACTTTAGTTCCGATTCGAGATTTTGCAGGCGATTGGTTCTGGTTTCCAAATCTCTGTTTTTGCTCGCGATTTCTCGATCTAACTCTACAATCGAACTGTCTCGCTGACGAATTTTTGTTTGTAAAACCTGCTGTTGTGTTTCTAGCTGCTTTAGACGTGTTTCTCTTTGCTCTAAAGTGCGATCGCGTGCTTCGATTTCTCGCTCTCTTTGTTTTAGTTGAGTCTGAAGTTGTTGACTTTGCCCTTTTAGCCGATCTAATTGCTTTAACTGTTTGGCTCTTTCGTCTAACAGCGTATTTAACTCCGAACGTAGTTTTGCGGCTCGTTGCGATATGGTAACTAACTGCTGTTTGGACTGTATATAATCCTGTTCGATGGCTTTTAGTTTTTCTGTAGCGGCTATTTGCTGGTTTTTTACAGTGGTTAGTTCGCTAGTAGCCTGTTGTTTTTCATTCTCGGCACTAGCCAATTCTTTTTTTGTCTGTCTTAAATCGTAGAGAATATCATCCAGTTGAAATATACCCTTACGTAAAGACTTACTCAAACTGAATAAAATGCCTAACGTAGAAGCAGAAATCAACATTCCAGTAATCACGGTAACGATCGCTGCCGTCTGGCGAGGACGAAGATTAAACAGTCTCAGTCTGGCTTTACCGACTTTGGTTCCCAAGCGATCTCCCAATGCCGCAATTAAACCTCCTAAAACGAAAATCGCCGCAATCAGGATATAACCACTGGTCATTTTTAGCTGTAAGTTTTGAGTTAGATCTTTTACTTATACTCTATTCGGTAACACTTTTTAACTGCAAATTTCAACTGTTTAACTCAGGCAAATTGTTGGCTCAAAGCTACGGGGTTGTGTACGGTAATCTTTTTTTTGTGAATTGAAATCATGTCGCGATCTCTTAAGTCTCCTAATAAACGAGTGACCGTAACGCGAGTCGAACCAATAGCTTCGGCGATCGCCTGATGTGAAAGTTTGAGATCGATTCTAATTCCTTCAGTAGTAGGGATACCAAAATCGCGACAGAGAATTAGCAAAAAGCTAACCAAACGCGAACCCATGTCCCTATGAGCTAGTGTTTCAATCATCATTTCAGTCTGCAAAATTCGCGATGATAACCCCTTTAGCATTAACATCGATAATTCTGGGTTTTCTTTAAGAGCTTGCTCTACGTGTTCGATTGGTGCTGAAAGTAGCTCGACCGAAGTAAAAGCAACTGCATGATAGAAGCGATCGCTCTTTTGACCCGTAATCAACGACAGTACGCCAAACACGCTATTTTCTCGCAATAATGCTACGGTAATTTCTTCTCCTGCTTCGTATACGCGGGAGAGTTTGACTGCACCTTTAAGTAAAAAATAAACTCTTTCGGCAGGATCTCCTGGAAAAAATATGGTTTTTCCTCGCTCGAAATTTTCAACAATTGGTGGAAAAGAGCCTCTTCCAAGTTTGCGAAATACAGATGCTAATGGTTGGTTTTGCGTTAGAGATAGTTCCATAAAACTTACCAATGCTTAGTACTAATAATTGTTTAATATTGACATAAAGCCAGAATAAATTAAAGATTTTTGTTATGTATGTACCTTTTGGTTTTTTTGTCTTGACAGTTTGAATAGTGAGAAATTGCTGTTCTAGACAGGAAGCTTTTTGATACGATTAAAAGTTGCGACTAAAAATTTTCAAAAATTATGCTGGATTTAACAGGAAAAAATGCCTTCGTTACTGGAATAGCTAACAACCGCTCTATTGCCTGGGGAATTGCCCAACAGCTACACAAAGCAGGTGCTAATCTTGGTGTTAATTATTTGCCAGATGAAAAAGGACGCTACGAAAAAAAAGTTAGAGATTTAGTCAAACCTCTATCTCCTAGTATAATTGTTCCGTGTGACGTACAAAATGACGAACTGCTAGCTGAAATGTTTGCCACTATTGAAGAAAAATGGGGCAAGTTAGATATTCTGGTTCACTGTCTGGCTTTTGCGGATAAAGAAGATCTGACAGGAGATTTTTCTGCTACTTCAAGAGAGGGTTTTGTTAAAGCTTTGGATATTAGTAGTTACTCCCTAAACTGTCTGGCAAAAAGAGCCAAACCCTTGATGAAAGATGGCGGTAGCATTGTTACTCTAACTTATCTAGGGGGAGTTAAAGTTGTTCCTAACTATAATGTAATGGGAGTTGCTAAAGCGGCTTTAGAAATGAGCGTTCGTTATCTGGCTGCCGAACTGGGAAGCCAAAATATTCGCGTTAACGCTATTTCAGCAGGTCCCATCAGAACTTTAGCCTCTTCTGCCGTTGGCGGCATTCTTGATATGATTCGTCATGTTGAAGAGACTGCACCTCTCAAACGTACCGTGACTCAGCTAGAAGTAGGTAATACTGCCGCTTTTCTATGTAGCGACCTTGCCAGTGGCATTACGGGACAGGTGATATATGTCGATGCTGGCTATGAAATAATGGGCATGTAGTTTCTTTGTAGCTAAAAACTAGGTAGCGAAAAAATATTATGCAAATTGGCGATCGCTCTACTAAAGAGCAAAATCAATCATCTTCTTTATTGCTTAGATCGGCTTTGGTAAAGCGAACCACTAAAGAAACCGATGTAGCCGTCAGTCTTAACTTAGACGGTAGGGGCAAATGCAGTGCCGATACGGGAATTCCTTTTCTCAACCACATGCTCCAGCAAATTGCTTCTCATGGCTTAATCGATCTAGAGGTAAAGGCAACAGGAGATATTGACATCGACGATCATCATACTAATGAAGATGTTGGTATTACCTTAGGACAGGCGTTAGCCAAAGCTTTGGGCGATCGCAAGGGGATCGTACGTTTCGGTCATTTTATCGCTCCTCTCGATGAATCTTTAATTCAGGTGGCTCTAGATTTTTCTGGCAGACCTCATTTAAGCTTTGGTTTGGATATTCCCACTCAAAGAGTCGGCACTTATGATACGCAATTAGTTAGGGAATTTTTTGTAGCAGTAGTCAATCACTCTCAGATGACTCTACATATCCGTCAGCTAGACGGCATTAACTCCCATCATATTATCGAGGCAACTTTCAAAGCCTTTGCCCGTGCTATGCGGATGGCAATAGAAATCGATCCCCGTCGTGCTAATACTATTCCTAGTTCAAAAGGGGTACTTTAAAAAGTAAAAAGTAAAAAGTAAAAAGTAGAAAGTAAGAAGTAAGATAGGCTCTATGCTTTGGGCTTTAGGGAACGGGGAAACAATAAGTAATGAGTAATGAGTGTATTATTGTGACCCACTACTCGTTACTCGTTACTCGCTACTCGCTACGCTACTTACGAACCATTAACTTTTGAATTGTCTCAGGCTAACTTTGTACGACTATAAAAGGGCGTTAGGAGTTAAAATTAAAGAAAAGTGAAGTTTTGTAACTGACTGTGACTGCAAATTTGTCCTCGCCCGACCGAATTACTTCAGATACCTGGCATTCTCTTCAACCAATTTGGCAAGGAGGAGAAGCAGCCATTCAACAAGGTTTACCCCATCAGCAATTAGCTCCCACCTGGCAAATATTATTATTAGGAGATGGTTCTCCTACTCGTCATTTGCAATTACTTACAGGAGAAAAAACCGAAGTAGATGTAATTGATATGTCTATTGTCGGTAATAATCGCGATGGCGCACCAAGCGAAGTTGAAGCAATTGGCAAACCGAGACTGAGACGACAGGTTTGGCTGAGAACTGCTTCAGGTCAAAGATTAGCCTATGCTGCTTCCTGGTGGGATGCCGAGCGGGTAGACGATTATCTCCAAAATCGCTCCTTGCCTATCTGGGAAAGTTTTTCCCGACTACATACAGAACTCTATCGAGATGTACGGGGTATTTGCTACGGTAATTCTTCAGCATTAGAAAGCGCGTTTGGCGAGACTGGAGCCTTTTGGGGACGGCACTATCTATTTTGGCACGATCGCCAGCCCCTAACCTTAATTTATGAGGTTTTTTCGCCTTATTTACGTAAGTATCTAGGAGAAATGAGCCAAAAAGCCTCCGATACTACGAAGTCGTGAGTTCGACGAGTACAAAATTAGCTAGTTTTGATAAAGAGAGTAGGGAACGGGGAACAGGGAACAGCCATTGATGACAAGTTAAAGGACTACGTTGTTTGTCAATCGGTTCGTAGCTCTAAGCTTTAAGCCTTAAGCTCTAAGCTTTCAAGATATTTCTAAAGAACAAATTTAGAAATATAGCGATCGCCAGACAAATTCACTCCGATCCATATTTGGTGTTAACTTAAACAAAAGACACTATATGTAGTAGTTGGCTAATTTATTTTTTTCTTAACTTGTCACAATTGGGGAACAGCCTATTACTTCGTTCTTATTCGACCGAAAATTTAACCCAGAATAAAATCTGTCGAATAGAAGCTTTGTGGGTTAGGCATTTCAATTTTGACTTTTGCCTCTTACTTTTTGCCTTTTACTATATTTACTTACTCATACCCATTTCGGTGTGAACCTTTTTGTATTCTTGATAATCGATACCCAATAAACCTGCAAAAGTTCCCGCACCCCGATAAATATAAAGTAAGGCATTAGCGATCGCGTGTTTGCCTAGCAGCCAAGCAGGAATCATTTTTAAAATACCAATGAAAATCAAAGCCAGTCCTTTAACAATTCTTGTAGCTTGAGTTTTAACAGAAGGATATAGCTCTTTTTCTAGCAAACTGTGAGTTCCCCAGCAGCGATAGCCCCGTTTTAAAATCCACTTGAGATTGGTTCTTGAAGCAGGGATCCAATCGTAAACTATGGCATCATCTGCCCACACAATTTTATAACCCATTTGGTTTAGGCTCAGAAACAGATGAGAATCTTCACCGCCAGTAATAGCAAAGCGATCGTCAAAAACGCGATCGAACTTTCTTAAAATCGCAGCTCGAATTAAGACGTTATTGGTAAATGCCACATGTCGTTGCTCTCCTGTTTGATAGCGTGGCAGATCGAAAAAACCTCCTTTAATGACCCACTTGGGTACTGCTTCTGGAAAATGAGGTAAAACTGGTCCTGTTACAACATCGGCATCGTACTGTTGTCGAACTAATAATAATTCTTCTAACCAGGTGAATTCTGGTACTTCATCATCATCGATAATTACGATAAAATCGGAATTTACTGAAGCTAAGGATACCGATTTATTACGTGCGTAAGTGATGCCTCTTTGTGATTCGACATCAGTTTTAAGTTTCCATCTAAAATTGGCTTCGAGTTCGGTACAAACGCGGGCGGCTTCACCAAGAATGCCATTATCAACTACTATAATTTCAATATCGGGAGATTCTAGTTTATCGAAAGTTAATTGGTTGAGCGTCTGAAGTAAGCGTTTTAATCCTTCGGGGCGTTTATAGGTAACAATACAAATGGAAACCAGCATAATGTAGTTAAAAATTATTTGGCTTTAATAAACAAAACTGTAGTTGAACTATAAATAAAATAAACGAACGAATTGATAAATCTTTTATTTTGATTCTCAAGCAATATGCTTAGCCAGATCTTGAAAGATTATTCGATTTTGTTATAGAATAAAAAGCTATTTAAACGGTTTTGCTTGTTGATTTTCTCCAAACTTTAGTAAAATTTTTCTATTACAAAGCGATCGCGATAGTATAAAAAAAGATTGTCTTAAATATAAGATATTGGTAAAGTATGACTAAATAAATAGTATCGTAATATCTCTAAAAATGGAACTTCGAGAGCTTATTAGTCTGGCTTTACTTGGTGGTGGATTAGTTTTATTCGTTCCCTGTTTTTTATTTTTTATCGAATGTTTGGTAGCTTTTAACGCCAAAAAACAGTCCAACTCAATAGCGATCGCTCGCCCTAAAACAACCGTATTAATACCCGCTCACAATGAAGCAGCACAAATAGAACCAGTGCTAAAAACTGTTATCGCTCAGCTAACAGAGCGCGATCGCGTAGTGGTAATTGCGGATAACTGTGAGGATAACACCGCAGAAATCGCTAGAGCTACAGGTGCGACAGTAATCGAACGAGCCAGCGCGACCCATAAAGGTAAAGGATATGCACTGGATTATGGTATGAAATTTATTCGCGGCGATCGCCCAGAAGTAGTCGTAATTCTCGATGGAGACTGTATTATCGCGCCTCTTACTATCGAGCGCATTACCTGCAAGGCGATCGCTACGGGTAGACCAGTTCAAGCAACCTACCTCATGGAACAGCCAGACGAAACCAGTCTCAAAGATCGTATTTCCATGTTTGCTCTCAAAGTCAAAAACCTGGTACGTCTGCTCGGTTTAAATCGACTGGGATATCACTGCTTGCTAACGGGTTCGGGAATGGCTTTTCCTCTATCGGTTATCGAACGAGTTTCTCTAGCAGGAAGTAAAACTACCGACGATACCCAGTTGACCGTAGACTTGGCACTGACTGGCTGCACGCCAGTATTCTGTGAAGATGCTTTAGTTATGGGTCGTTTGATGAAAGACGAAGACGCTCAAAGCCAGAAGTCTCGTTGGGAACACGGACAGCTAGAAATGATTTTGGTTGAAGTTCCGCGTCTATTTAAAGCATTTATCAACCAAAGACGTTTATCTTTATTAATCTTAGCTTTAGACCTTTTAATTCCCCCCTTGTCCTTATTAATTATGTTCTGGCTAGTTTGGACGATAATTGCCTGGCTAGCAGCATTTATAGGAGCATCTTTAATAGGGGCAATAGTGTCAACTTTGGCGGGAAGCTTTTTATTTACGGGAGTATTTTTAGCTTGGATTAAATTTGGTCGCTTCGACTTACCACTATCCAATTTAATTGCTATTCCCAATTATGTTCTGGGTAAAATACCAATTTATTTCAACTTCTTGGTCAATCCTCAAAGCCGTTGGTTAAAAACCGAGAGAGATATTTCTAATTAAATAAGCTATAAGCTATAAGCCTTAAGCGCGAACTGTATGTAGTTTGCCGACGTTTTACAAATGGCGGATGTGCGTACCACATCATTAATTCTACTGCCGATCTCTCTACAAAAAACATAGCTTATGGTTTATGGCTAACCGATTTTTGCATTGTTATTGTTTTCAGATAGGCTAAGTTTTTAAGAACAAATAGATCTTTTATTAAGCTTTTTTGGGAATTATAAACTTACACCAAACTCTTGGAGCGATAGATTTATCTATATGTAACAATCAATATTATGAAGAAGAGACAGTAAAGGTTCTTTTCAATACTTAATGTGTTTTCGCCTTGTGAAAGGAGCATCTCTCAATGGAAAGAATTCAAAAAATTTTATCCCAATGGGGGGTTGCTTCGCGGCGACAAGCGGAAAAATTAATAACGGCAGGAAAAGTTCGGGTCAATGGTAAAATTGCCAGTCTTGGAGACAAGCTCGATTTAGCAGTAGATGTATTAGAAGTAAACGGTAAGGTAATCCAATTAACCGATCGCCCTCAACCAATATATCTATTACTAAACAAACCTACTAGTGTTGTCTCTACCTGTAGCGATCCCCAAAATCGACCCACAGTTTTAGATTTATTACCCAATAATCTAAAAAAAGGCAAAGGTATTCATCCTGTAGGCAGACTCGATTTTAATTCCAGTGGTGCGTTGCTGTTAACTAATGATGGCGATTTGACTCTTAATTTGACTCACCCTCGCTATCATCTGCCTAAAACTTATCTGGTCTGGTTGGATAAACATCCTACCGAGGAAGATTTAGTTTTATGGCGTAATGGTATAAATTTAAACGGTAAAAAAACTTTGCCAGCCGAAGTAGAAATAGTTCGCCGTCGAGGACAACAAACTCTTATAAAAATTGTTCTAATCGAAGGCAGGAATCGCCAGATTCGCCGCACGGCAGAAAAATTAGGATATAAAGTTGTCGAACTACATCGTACGGCGATTGGCTCGATTTCTTTAAATTCTCGTGGTAAAACAGAACTAACTAATGGTAGTTACAGACATCTAACCTCTTCTGAAATCGCGCTAATAAAAAATTTTAATTAAAACTCAGTTATAAATTTAAATTATCTGCACCTAGCAGGAGCGCAGTCAATGAAAAATCAAGATAAAAATTCGCAAATAGATTTACCAAAGCTACAGGAAATTGGTACTTGTCTGTATCAGATTCGTGAGGAAAAAAAAATTTCACTCGATATGGTAGCGGCAAAAACTTTAATTCCCAAACGTCTTTTAATTGCTATCGAACAGGCAGATATAAGCAAATTACCAGAACCATTTTATATTAAAGCTTTAATCGTCAAATTCGCTCGCGCGATCGACGCAGAGTTACCCGATTTTACCTTAACTTCTGCTGCCAAAACTTCTAATCTGGCGAAGTTAGAACGAGCTAATGCCGACAAGAGAAATTGGTCTACGCCTTCATTTATCAATGAGTTCCCACGAAAGCTGTCTATTGACTTTCAGGTGCGATCGCTTCATTTATATTTATTCTACATTCTACTGGTAGGTTTTTCAGTTAAAGGAATTGCTGCCCTGGTAGAACGCCCTCTTGTTATCGAGCAAGCTCCCGAACAAAATTTGCCTAAAGATGCCTCAGTTGTTGATACCGATCCCACACGAGGTAAGCAGACAGTGACACCTCAATTGATTAGCCAAACTAGCCAGTCGCAATCGGTAACGGTGGGGATCGATTTAGAAGATAGATGTTGGTTAAAAGTAATGGTTGATGGTAAAAAAGCTTTTGAAGGTACTCTACCTAAAGGAACCAAACGAACTTGGACTGGCAAGAAACAAGTGACTATTCGCGCTGGTAATGCAGGTGGTGTGGCAGTAACTTTTAATAATGAAAGGCAGCAAATACTGGGTGAACCAGGAGAAGTCCAGGAAGTTACTTATACAGTTAATTAGGTAATTAGTTAAATTTTATTTTTGTCAATCTTTATTTGGTAAAACTGCTATAGAGCGTAGTATGTGCTGTTTTTGTAACAATTTTATCAACATTTTAACAATGATAAAAGTAGTAGGTAGTAAGGAGCATCCATAGTTAATTGTTAATTATTAATTGCTATCTGCGCTTTACGCTAATTATCCTTTAGTCAAAAGTTTATAGTTTAGAGCTATAGCGAAGCCTTTTATCTTTAAAAAATACAGTGTTTTTGACGTTTAACATCTATCATAAGTTGGTGTTTTTATAATTCTTTTATTTATACTTTATATCTTTTTATAGTTTTGTTAAGGAGCGAAATCCCTATATGCTAACCATAAAGTTAGCTATAAACTAGCTGAGAAATGGTGAGAATTGTATGTTTTTGACCGCGATCGCAGCTAGTTAATAACTTTAATTAGAAATTAAATAACAAGAGGTGTAATTTTATGACATCTGCCAATTTAGACCAGAATGTAGATCGCGCTTTGAGTGCATATAACAGTTTAAGCGTTGATGATAAGTTAGCGTTCTTATGGTATGTATATAAAGACATGGGAGATTCAGTTACTCCTGCGGCTCCAGGCGCGGCAGGAGCCGATATTTCTGGAGGACTTTTCAATCAGGTAAAAGAAAAGTCTTTTGAGGAACAATTAGATATTCAGCGTAAACTTATTTCTGGTCAAGATAGCCTTATTTCTCGCGAATATGGCTCTTTAAGCGCAAATACCAAACTACTATTTTGGTATCAACTGGCACAGGGAATGGACGAAGGTACCATAGTTCCCATGCCCGACGACTATAAAGCTAGCGGTAGTGTCGAACAATTGCTCCCACAAATTGAATCATTGGATTCAGAGCAACAGATTACCTTGCTAAGAAATGCCGTAGTTAATGCAGGTACAGAACCAAAACAGGGTGCAGACATTTAGTTTTATCGAGCGATTATAAAAATTAAGTTTGGGTATAAACCCTAAATTGAAAAAGTCAAAAATTAAAAGGTAAAAGTTAAAAATTTGTTTTAACTTTTAACCTTGAGCGGAGCCAGATAAAATTTTTTTGCTGCTTGTCTACATTGTTTGGGCGAGCAGTATTTTGTATGAGAATGAGGTGTGTACGGTTATTCCAAAAAATTGGCAGCATACTGTAAAGCTTCTTGGGGTGTTGAGATTTTTCCCTCAAGACAAGCAATTTGAATTTCTGTTAATAGTTTGCCAATTAGAGGTGAGGGTTTGAGATTTAATTTGGTAATGAGGTGATTACCCGTAACTATAGCTTGAGGATAGGCTACAGGATCTTGTAAATTTAAATAGCGGTCAATTAAAGGAGTTGTAATTTCTGGGCTAATTCCCAGCGCGATCGCTCTAGCAACTAAAATAGGAAAAACATCGCGAGTTTGTAAAAAGAAAAAATACTGTTCTCGCAAGCTCGGCAAGGATGAAATGGCTTGCAGTTGTGGTAGATGCTCGACGGTTTTTACTACAGCTTTAACTTCAGCGCGAGAGTATTTTAGATTGATTAATTCAGCTTCAGCAGCTTCGGGAGTTGAAGCAACTAAAGTAGCGATTTTTGTCAGACACTTCCAATTATGGCAACGCTCTGTAAAAGTATTCCAGGCAAATTTCAGACGGTTGACTGCTGTTTCTACTGCCATTAGCTGCTGAATTTTAACTGCATCAACAGTAGGGAAATAAAGCTGGATTAACCCATCCTTCCATAAAGCCTCCAGCCATTTATTGCCCGTATCGCTTTTTAAAAGATAGTTAAACTCAGTCTGGACTCTTTCTGCCGCAACCCGAGGTAATAAAGAGCCTAAAGAACGAATAGTTTTTCTGGTATTAGCTTCGATCGAAAAGTCTAGCTGTGCTGCTTGGCGGTAAGCTCTTAATAGTCTGAGGGGATCGTTTACTAGATTACCTGGTGAAATCATCTCGATTTTACCTTGCTCTAAAGCTTGTATTCCCCCAAAAGGATCGACTAATTGTCGTGTTTGAAAGTTATAAGCGATCGCGTTAATTGTAAAATCTCGGCGTTGTAAATCTGCCGTCAAACTATCTCCTTCCTGTAGGGCAAAATCTAAAGTTCCGTTAGAAAAAACCACTCTGGCAATTTGTCTGGCTTCATCCAAAATTACAAAGCCACCCTGATAGCGACGGGCAATTTCTCGCGCCGTTTCTATGGGTTTGGCTGGTAAAACCAAATCTAGATCGAAAACATCTTTTGTGCGGTTTAACAAGCCATCTCTGACCGCACCGCCAACTAAATATGCCGAGGCAGGCAAACAACTCAAGTCAAAAGGAAGTGCGATCGCCGAAAAATACCGATCGAGCCGAGTCACTATCATAATAATAATTATTCAAACAAATATTTAAATATAGCTTGAGTTTGAGCTAGTTTAATAAGTACAGCCAGTATCAATTTGGGAATCAGCTTATGTGTATCTGTGTAAATTGCTACTTTGTAGACCAGTGTAATACTTACAATGCCGTAGAAACTCAACATCAACAACCCCATCTAACCGAAACTCCAAGTTTTGAACCCGTCGAGCCTTGCATTAATGTTAATATCCGTACCAATTCAGATATTATCGAAATGGAATGGGATGTAGTTGGTTGCGCCAGTTTTCGCCAAGAGGTAGGAAAATGGGCTAAACTACGTCCAGGTGAACCAGTTCCCACTTAAAGGAGAATAAGGTTGGCAAAATTTTTGTCCGATAGTTATAGCTAAATGTCCATCGAGTTACTCAGTTTAGATAATGCTTTAGAAATTGCCCGCCAATATGGTTACCTGGCAGTATTTTTGGGAATAGCGATCGAAAATACTGGTATTCCCATACCAGGAGAAACCGTTACCATCGTAGGTGGTTTTTTAGCAGGAAACGACGAATTAAATTATTGGTGGGTGTTGGCTAGCGCGATTTCTGGCGCAGTTTTAGGAGACAATTTTGGTTACTGGCTTGGTAGATGGGGTGGCTGGACTTTACTAGTCAAAGTTGGTAGTTGGTTTGGCATTCAAGAGCCACAGCTAGAATCTGTCAAACAACGCTATAGTAAAAATGCACCTCTAGCAGTCTTTTTTGGGCGTTTTGTTACTTTATTAAGAATTTTTGCAGGTCCATTAGCTGGAATGACTCGAATGTCATACAGAAAATTTTTGCTCTGTAATTTTGGTGGCGCATCGGTCTGGGCGGTTACTATTGTCAGTCTCGCTTTTTTTCTAGGTAAAGTTATTTCTTTACAACAAATTATCAGTGGAATTTCTCAGTTTGGAATTTTAGCTTTAGTATTAATTATCTTAGTCCTTTTGATTCCTACCTTATGGGAATACGGACAGACCAAATTACTACCAAAAGATTAATTATTGTATATTTTAAGTCGATCCCGATCGCTCTTATTGGCTGAAACCAGCAAATTGAAAAACAAATGGCAATCGCTTTCAAGTAGCTGCTTTCTGGGTTTAATTAAATAAAATACTTAGCAATTGTTTGGGAATATGCTACTAATTTAAGCGTTTGCTTTTAGCGGCATTCGGTTATATATTAACCATTGCCCGAAAAATTGGTTTAATTTTATCTAATAGCTAAAGCGATCGGCATGAGTAGATTATTATCTACCTTTGGAATTATCTTAAGCCTATTAATTACTATTACGTCCTGTAGTTACAGTTCGCGTTCCAACTCGAATACAACCGATAAAAATCTCGGCTCCGAAATCTCAAAACCCGAAGGTAAAGTTCTCTTTAATAGAGCAGCAACTAAACTAATTGACGTTATCTCTAAAAATAATTTAGATACCGATGTTTTTAGCGATCTACCTACCTATTTAGACCGCAAAAAATCCCAACGGCTTACAAATACTGCAAAAATCCTAGCAGGTATGAATATTGGTAGTACAGGCGAACTGAGCCAATTCCAAGAAAGAGGAAATTGGCAGCAACATCGAAACTTCTTAAATGATGCTTGGTCGCAGTTAGAAACGCGTCGGTTAGAACCAATGAGAAACTGGCAACAGAGAGAACTAACTACCCTTAATAATCTCGAGCCAACAATTTTTTATCCGTTTAGCAATGCTAACTTTTTAGATGTTTATACTTTGTTTCCTCATGGTAGAGTATTTGTTTTAGTCGGTATCGAGCCTGTTGGTAAAATTCCCAATCTAGAGCGACTCAATCGCCAACAGTTTGCCCAAGAACTAAAGCATATAGCCTGCAATTTACATGAAATTTTAGCTTTAGATTATTTTCGCCCACCTCAGATGATTAACTTCAAACAAGAGGTAAGCACGGCTTTATACGTTTTTTTAGCTAGAACCAACAATCGCATTTACGATCTAGACTACATTAGTCTCAACGAGCGAGCCGAAATTAGTTCGCCACAATCGGGGAAGATTTCAGGAGTCAAGATTACTTTTGCTTCTGAAGGTGACACCAAGCGCAAAATAATTTACTATTTTTCAAGTAAGCTGTCCAATGAAGCTTTAGCAGAAACTCCAGAGCTAGTAACTTTTATCAGCAAATACGCTCCCCAAGTCACTTATTTAAATGCTGCTGCTTATTTAACCCACTTTGATAGCTTTTCGCAAATTAGAGAGACGATTTTAGCTCAAAGCAGTTATTTACTACAGGATGATTCTGGGCTACCAATAACTACCTTTGAGTCGAGTCGATGGAATTTGAGTTTTTATGGCAGCTATACTCAGCCTATCGCGCCATTTAGCGATCGCTATCAGTCACAATTATGGCAAGTTTACAATTCAAAAAATAATATTCAACCACTTAATTTTGCCACAGGCTATCAGTCAGAAGCTAAAGTCTCTAACTTAATTTTGGCTCGCTTAAAAAATAATTTCACAACTGAATCCCCTCAGTTAGATTTACCGATAACTATCGATCGATAAATTGAGAGAAACGCTATAAATATGTAGGTCAACCCCAAACTTAGAACCAGAAGATGAAAGTTATTGGTGCAATTAGCGGTACCTCAGTAGATGGAATTGACGTAGCTTTAGTTGAAATTAGTGGCGGCGAATCAGAGTTACAGATCGAGCTATTGGCTGGCAACACCTATCCCTATCCTCAAAACCTCAGACGAAAAATACTAGCAGTTTGTGGTGGAAAATCTCTAACAGTTGCCGAATTAGCCACTTTAGACGATGCGATCGCCTTTAATTTTGCTCTGGCTGCTCGCTCTATTCAAGCAGAGTGCCAGGAAACAGCAGAATTAATCGGTTCACACGGTCAAACAGTCTATCATCGTCCGCCAATAGCTAACGGAGAGACAAACATCGGCTATAGTCTGCAACTAGGACGCGGTGCCGTAATTGCCAGTCAAACGGATCTGACTACTATAAGTAACTTTCGGGCTGCCGACCTTGCCGCAGGAGGAGAAGGCGCGCCTTTAGTATCTAAAATCGATGCCTGTTTGCTAGCTCATCCTACACAACATACTGCCGTGCAAAATATCGGCGGTATTGGCAACCTTACTTATCTGCCTCCTAAAAATAAATCTAACTGGCAACAGCGCATTTGCGGTTGGGACACGGGACCTGGTAATGCCTTAATCGATCTGGCAGTAGAGCAACTTACAAATGGCAGTCAAACCTACGATAAAGACGGTAGTTGGGCAGCGCAAGGTTCGCCCTGTTTTAAACTGGTAGAGCAGTGGATAAAACAAGATTTTTTTAAGCGATCGCCTCCCAAATCTACGGGAAGAGAACTATTTAGCCGCGATTACTTAAGCCAATGCTGGCAAGATGCCAAAGACGAAAACCTCAGTTCTGCCGACTGGCTGGCTACAATAGCCGAACTAACTGTAGCCTCTATCGTTCATAGCTATCATCATTTTTTACCCCAACTTCCAGAGCGAGTTTTGTTATGCGGTGGCGGTAGTCGCAACCTCTATTTGAAACAACGCTTGCGCTCTCGGTTGACTGCGACAGAGATCCTAACTACAGATGACGTAGGTTTAAACGCAGACTATAAAGAAGCGATCGCCTTTGCCGTTTTGGCATATTGGCGGTTGAATTCGATACCTGGAAACTTACCCCAAGTAACGGGAGCCAAAAAGCCAATGTTACTGGGAGATATTCATTATCCACTAAATTCTTCAAATGTGTTATCTAACTAGGTAATCTAGGGAACACTAAAAATAGAAGATCCCGAAACTTTGAACTCTCTCTTTTTACTTAATAAGGGTGGAAATCAATTTCCCATACTTATCAATATGAATAAAGATTCCAAACACGGTCGTTTACTCTCTAACCGCTACCAGCTAATAGAACTAGTTGGAGAAGGTGCAATGGGTAGAGTATATCGCGCCGAAGACACTTTGCTGGGAGGAGTAACAGTCGCAGTAAAATTTTTATCCCAAACTTTGCTTAACGATGGCATGCGCGATCGCTTCGAGCGAGAAGCTTCGATTTCTGCCATTTTAGGAGAAAAAAGTATCCATGTTGTCAGGGTAAAAGATTATGGTGTTGACGAATTCAACATTCCCTTTTATGTTATGGAATTTCTTTCTGGCAAAAGCCTTAGCGACTTAATTCTATATCAACCACTATCCCTAAAGCGTTTTGCAACTTATACTCGCCACATTTGCTTGGGTTTGGAGTCGGCTCACCAGGGAATTCGCTTTAATGGCGAACTCTGCCGTATTATTCATCGAGATATCAAACCAAGTAATATTACTATTATTCAAGACCCTACTTTAGGAGAAGTAGCCAAAATATTAGATTTTGGTATCGCCAAATTAATTCAGGACGGTTCTTCCCAAACCCAATCTTTTATGGGTACTCTAGCATATTGTTCGCCAGAACAAATGGAAGGTAAAGAGCTAGATAACCGTTCTGATATTTATAGCTTGGGCATAATGATGTACGAAATGCTGACTATGGATATGCCCGTACTTCCCCAAAACTCTTCTTTCGGAGGCTGGTATCAGGCACATACAAATTTTAAGCCCGAACCTTTTAATGAAAGATTAAATGTACCTGGCGAACTTCAAGAATTGGTATTTCGTTGTTTGGCTAAAGAAAAAGAAAAACGTCCTCAAAATGTTCGAGAAATTTTGCAGGTACTAGAAAGTTTACAGCTTTCCAAGCAGCGTCCCTCTATTGAGGTGTCAGATAATGTATCCGAGACAACTCATAACACCAAAACATATACACCCGATACCAAAACATATACGCCTACAGAAGACACCGTAGCGACAAATCTTTCAGTTACCCAAGTTTGTCTGGAAACTGGCTGGCCCCAAGACAAACCTCTGAGTAAAATTGTTTTTGCCAGATTAATCGATACTTATTTGGGAGAAACGCCAGTTCTTTCGGTAATGTTAGATCCAGAAGAATTGATGCATCTTACTTCTGGCATTCGCTACAATCAGTTTTTGTTTCTCGATCGCCCCCATCCCATGCTGTTATGGATTACGCTTTTGTATCACCCCGAACAGGGATCGCGTTGGCTACCTTGCTATCTAGATCTTAAATCCCATAAAGGACAGCAAATTTGTCGCGCCCTCTCAACAATTGGCGAATATAAAATTTTGTTTTACGTTCTCAACCAGCCACAACAGTGTCAGCATATAACGAGTTCATCTATTAACGAGCGTAACTGTAGTATGCTTAAAAAATGGGCGGATATCGGCAAAATAATTCCTTCCTCCAGTAATCCTAAAGCTGCCAAAAAAATCTTAAAAACCGAACTAGAAAAGCTTAAAGATAATATAATCGCTAAAGTTAAAGCAGCACAGTCAAACAATCCTTTGCTTTTGGATCTTTAAATCTATTTAGAAATCCATTTCCAGAGAGGATGCTTGGTACCTACAGCCAAAATTCTTTTTACTCGTTTTTCTAATTGCTTTTTTTCACTTTTGGGTATTCCCCAAATAATATTTTTACTCTGTCGAACTAAAGTCGATACTGTGACTCCGACACAGAAAGCCAAACAAAGAGTTGGAATGAGATGAAAGTGAAAAGTGTAATATACTGCCGACCAGGTAAAATAATCGAACCAGAGCGCGATCGCATTTTTTATTTGCCAAATTCCATAAACGCCTAAAGTTAACCAGCAAAATAAAACAAACAGCCAGCGGAGGTAAACTGTTAAATTATAAAGTTTCTCAACCTGCTGCCGAAATTTAGCTGAATCGATCATGAACCTATTCCATTAATAACGTTAGAGCCATCCATATATATACCAATGGTAGCCAGAGACAAAACGCATCAAACGCATCAAGATTAGACTTTTGACACTATTGAAGAGAATCTAAATCTCTTTCGCTGCTATTAGCTGCGGTGGTACGGTTAGCCACAGCCATTCTATTGCCTTTTATCGAGGTGTGAATCAGAATTTTACCTTTTACCCTTAAAAAAAAAGTAGAACAAGCGCATCGTCTACAGAGAGGAAACCTTTGCTTCCAATCTGAGCAAAAAGACCCGTCTGCCGCGCCAAAATTCAAGTTGATTAGTTATCGAGCGTTCGCGATCGCCGCTCGAAAGCTCATACACAGTATGACCACTGTGTTCTTCCGAGTAATTACTTAAATAGATACTAATATAGACCCCATACCAATTCCAGTGTTAATACGGAAGGAAATGTGCTGCCGTAAATATATTGTATTTTCAGTAACAAAATACACATTTTAAAAAGATGGTAGCTTCAATTACTGGTACAACTTTTATCGATTTTGATTTTGACGGAGTTCGAGATTCACAAGAAGCAGGATTAGAAAATTTTGAAATTCAATTACTTGGCTCGAATGGCAACATCATAGCAACAACCACTACAGATGCTTCTGGTTTTTATGAATTCTCAAATCTAGACTCCGACCCATATATAGTTCGCCAAGTGAGTCAGTCAGGTTTTGTGCAGACTGCACCAGCTTTTGCTACAGAGATAATAGAAATTGAGCCTGGTGTTACGGATAGTTTTCAATCTCCTGTTGATATTACTAATGCTGTTCCGATTGAATTCGATCGGATTCTCAAAAATAGCTACGATGGCGAGGGAGCAATAGAAATTCAAAATAAAGGCAGCAATTTTGAAGTTATCTATGAAGCGGGAAATGATAATTTTGTCAATCTAAACGGAGAGGAGTTTGAGCTAATTAACATTCATTTTCATTCAGAAAGCGAACATGCCGTAGATGGTGAGCTTTCTGATTTGGAGATGCATCTAGTACATGGCAATGAAACTGGAGGATTGACAGTTCTAGGTGTATTAATTGAAGAAGGTGAATTCAACCAAGAATTAGCTCCTGTCTTCGACACTGTTAGTTCGGAGCTAGTAGCCAACGGAGAATTACCAGACACTGTGGCATTTACCGAAGAAATTGAGATTGCAGAGGTGTTACCTGATAATTCAGGATGGTTTTACAATGGTTCGTTAACCACTCCACCGTTCAGTGAAAATGTTAACTGGTTTGTTTTTGAGGAATCTATCGAACTTTCCTCAGAGCAAATGGATGTATTTGAAGATTTTCTAGAAAGTGTCGATTTAGAATTTAATAATCGCGATTTACAACCCCTCAATGGGAGGCAGTTTAACGAAGTTAATTACCAGGTACAGGTAACAGGTGATGAGTCCATTACCGATCTCAATTTTGGGAATACTCCTGTTAATGAAATTGTAAGTGGTCAGGGTGAAGATACCCTTTCTGGCTCGGTCGGCTTTGATTCGATTGTAGGAGGCAAGGGTGAAGATGAACTTTTTGGTCTTGCAGGTAACGATACTTTAGACGGCGCAGGTGGTGAAGATACTCTCGATGGCGGTTTAGGAAACGATGTCTTAACTGGTGGTCGGGGTACAGATATTTTTGTCTTAGCTGCTGGAGAAGGGGCAGATACCATTACCGACTTTTCTAATGGAGAGAATTTAATCGGTTTATCAAGAGGTTTAACATTTGCAGAATTGTCTTTCGCGGGTAACAGCATTCTTGTTGATGATACCAAGGAAATATTAGCCACCGTAACAGGAGTAAATACAACTAGTCTCGCCGCATCTGATTTTATTTCTGTTTGAAGGTAGCTGTTAAAAATTACTTTATATTTTCTACCGCGCCGCAAGCCCTTGAAGTAACCTCCAGCAGGAATGCGGCGAACAGCCCTTTGCAGAAGGGCAAGCAGGGGTTTGCTGCCGTTTCGGAACTTCCTACTTTTTTACTCACTTGGTTTGGCAGTTACCAGGGTAGCTTTCCCCCTACTCTTACGCCACCAAGCCAGTAGGGTACTGGCAACAAAAATACTAGAGTATGCTCCTAAAATAAAACCGACAATCAAAGCGAGGGCAAAAAACTTTAGGGTTTGTCCGCCAAACAAGAAAATAGCTAGCAAAGGCAAAATGGTAGTCAGGGTAGTATTGATCGAACGACCGAGGGTTTGAATGACCGCATCATCGACAATTTCATTTATCGGACGCTGGGGATTGGCAGTAATAGTTTCGCGAATGCGATCGTATATAACCACCGTGTCATTTACCGAAAAACCAACGATAGTTAGCAACGCTACCAAAAATAAACTGTCTACCTCCAATCCAATTGCCAAACCTAATACGGCAAAAACTCCAGCCGTGATTACAACATCGTGAAACAATGCCAAAATCGCAAACAAAGCATAGTCAAACTGGAAACGGATACTGAGATAGACAATAATGCCAAAAAAGGCAACGATTAAAGCCAAAATACCCGATACAAAAAGTTCTTCCCCAACGGTAGGTCCTACAGAATCAATTTGGATAGCTTTGGGGTCAAACTGCCCGATTTTTTCACTTAGAGCAGATTGCAAAGTCGTTCTTTGTTCGACATTGAGATTTGGCGTTCTAATAGAAAGTATCTGTTGGTTATCTCCTAGTAGCTGAATGCTGCTGTTGCCTAAATTTTGCGCTTCTAGAACTTCTCTCACTTCTGCTGTCTCAATCGGGCGATCGCAATTATTGGCGATCGAACAATCCCGTTCGAATTGCAGGCGAGTTCCGCCAATAAAATCAATCCCAGGGCGTATGGGTGCATTTAAAATAGTAAACGAGATTACCATAGCGGCAATACTGGCGATAAATGCTATTCCAGAAATTGCCCACCAAAGATTGCGTTTTTTAGTGACACTAAATTTAATCATAGGTTGAAAGATAAGCAGTTAGTTAGTGACATTTCTGAGGGATTAACTACGCCCACTCAGATTGGGGCAAAATAATTCTGGTTTCTGTCTGACTTTGGGCATACCTAACACCATTAGTAACATCAAAGTTCGACTGCAAGTAACGGCAGTAAACATACTGACGATTACACCTATTAATAAAGTAACTGCAAAACCTTTGACCAAACCAGATCCCAGCCACAATAAAGCCAAACAGGCGATCGCTGTCGTCACGTTACTATCGAGAATACTGGAAAAAGCGCGATAAAATCCAGACTCTACCGAACGGTAAAGGGTTTTACCCCCTCGTAATTCTTCTCTAGTGCGCTCGAAAATCAAGACATTAGCATCTACCGCCATGCCAATACTGAGAATAAAACCCGCAATTCCAGGTAGCGTCAGCGTAACCCCGACTAAAGCGTAGCAAGCCATAGTCAACAAACCATAGACTACTAACGCAACATCGGCAATTATTCCTGGTAGTCGATAGTAAACTGCCATAAATATCAATACCAGAATTAAACCAGCCACTCCAGCAATAATGCTACGGCGAATGCTGTCTTGTCCGAGAGTAGCACCCACAGTGCGATTTTCTACTACTTCTACAGGAAACGGCAGAGAACCACCTTTAATTTGAATTGCTAAATCGCTAGCACTTTCAACATCAAAGTTTCCTGTAATTACCGCTCTACCGCCAGCAATACCAGTACTGGCAAACTCTGGTCCCACGACTGGGGAACTAATTAGTTCGTCATCTAAAAATATGCCAATACTGCGACCAGTACCAGCAAGGTTTTTGGTCAGTTCGGCAAATTTCTTGCCCCCTTCATCGTCAAAATTAATCGCCACTTCCCAACGATTGCCAGTGGCATCGGGTTGCGGGCGAGCATCTTTTAAACTAGTTCCCGTTAAACCTACCGATTGAAATAATTCGGCAATTGCCTGGTTAGACTGGCGTAAAGATTCCCTTAGTTTGGCTATCTCGGCTTGATTTTCTGCTGCTAGCTCTTGGGAATTTAAAATAGATAGCTGTAGCTGCTGTTGCTGTCTGACTTGAGATTCAGCAGCTAATTCTCCTTCAGTTCCTGGCTTTTGCTCTTTAAATTCTAATTTTGCCGTTCCTTGCAAACGTCTTTCGGCGGTTTCTGGGTCGCTTTCTCCTGGTAGCTGAATCGAAATTTTATCATCCCCTACAGTTTGTACGGCAGTTTCCGAGACACCAAATTCATTGATGCGATTTTCCAAAACTCGCTGTACGGCTTTTAAATCGTCTGGTTTTATTTCTTGTACTTCAGGAGTCGGTTTGACACGAATGGTTAACTGCGCTCCTCCTCTAAGGTCTAAACCCAACTGAGGTGGAATGGTTATTAAGGTAGCGATCGCCGCTGCCACCAACACCAAAATTAAAATAATATAGGTCTGTTGTTTTTGCATATACTCTCACCTACCCTAATTAAGTGCTATCATAAACCTTTTTGTTCCTGATTGTTCCTGAGAAAAGCGTATAGGGCTGAGGCTTAAGAATCGTCAAAAGCAATGAACCAATCTTTAGCTAACTCCAAGCGATCGCCGCTAGTATCTAGTTTACTTCTTAATAAGTTATTAATTTTTTGCCTGTTAATCGTAGGTGCGATTATAGTCTTATTCCCTTTAGGAATAGTTTTGGTTACTTCTTTTTCTACGCCTCAATCTACTAATGAGGCTATTACTTTAGACAATTACCGAGAAGCCTGGACTAGAGGAAAGTTTTTACTAGCTTTTGCTAATTCTACCCTGGTGGCTTTAGCCGTAACTGCGGGTCAAATTATTACTTCGGCTTTGGCAGGGTATGCTTTGGCTAGATTGAAGTTTTGGGGTCGGGAAGGAATTTTACTATTAGTTTTAGCTACTTTAGTCATTCCCTTTCAGTTATTGGTAATTCCCATATTTGTAATTTTAAAGTGGGGGCATTTAATTAACAGTTATTGGGCTTTAATTTTACCGACAACAGCCAATGGCTTTGGAATTTTTTTGATGCGTCAGTATTTTGCTAGCATTCCTATAGAGCTAGAAGAAGCCGCAACTATTGACGGTGCTAATCGCTGGCAAATTTTAACTCGTATTATGCTGCCCTTATCTCGTCCTGCTTTGATAACTTTATTTCTATTTACTTTTATTGGCGAGTGGAACGATTTATTTAAACCTTTAGTATTTACTACTCGACCAGAGTTAAGAACCGTACAGTTAGCTCTATCAGAATTTCAAGAACAGTTTACTAATAATTGGTCGCTATTAATGGCAGCAGTAGTTATCGCTACTGTTCCCGTTTTGACCTTATTTTTAATCGGACAGAAACAGTTTATTCAGGGTATTGGTACTACGGGAATCAAAAATTAGTCTCAAAAATATTTTAAAAGCGATCGCTTAGTAGTCGAATTGACCACAAAAATTACTGTGATTGCTGTATGGTGGAATTGCCAACGTCGATCGCTCGTAGCAGTAGAAAATTGATTACCGTCCTCAAGGCAATAATTGCCGCTAATTGCGCGATATCATTCCAGTCGGGAGCGATCGCAGTTTTGAGAATACTCGACCCAATTAGAAAACTCAGTCCTAAAGAAAAAGAATAGCCCATTGCCAGACGACTAGATTGAAAAGCAGTTGCCGCACCAGCAATAAAAAAAACATTTTGAGCGTAAATTACAAAACCTTTAGCAATACCGACAACAATACATAACAATGCTAGTAGTTGAGAAAGAATAATTCCCCAGCCATAAAGAGTCGGTACTAAATTTTCCATACTTGATTATTAAGGGAGCGACAAAGATCGTTAGTTAAATAGCGATCGCTAAATTTTAAAGTTAGTTTTACCTGGAGAAATTTAAATTTCCCAAAAACAATCTTATATTAGTTAATAAAATTGCACTATATTTGCCAGCCTAATTACTTAATCAATTGTGAACTTTCGCCATCTACCAGAAACTATCGCTTATGTTCGTATCACTCAACAATCTTTTCCGTTGGGCAAAATCGAAGGAGAGGTTCAGGCTGCTGAATATCAGTGGCAGTTTCAATGGCATTTTTGCCAAAAGCAACTATTGGTTCGACCTTCTTTGGGTAAGGCATTAATTAAAGAACCACTCGAACGTTTTTTAGAACGCTCTGATTATCAATTAGAAGCTGGTAGTGACTATACATTTACAGTTAGATCTAAAATCTAACTATTTATTAGCTTGGCAAACCCAAATAACGCTCGATTAACAAAATAGCGACAATATCGTCTACAGGACGGGGGGGAAGCCGCATTCCTTTGGGAATTAGTTTTTGCAGTCCTTGAGGAGGATATATACTCCAGTAGCGATCGCGTGCTTCTAAAGTACTATTTTTTTCATCTACTGCTATAACTTCGATCGCCTCAGACAGATTGGCTTCGATGTCGTGCTGCCAACTTTTGGCGGTAGTTCCATTACCAATAACTATTGTGATGATGGAAAATTGCTGACATAAGCGATCGATAGTAGCGATCGCTAATGATGATTCAATTACCTGATGATAAACTATGCGTCCGTTAGTTTCTGTTACGGCAATACCGCACTTGTCTCTTCCAGGATCGAACCCCAATAAATAGTTATCTGCGTTCAAAAGTCACCAACCTAATTACAGCACTTCTCGGTCGCATTAAGTATACTTTGGTTTAGTCAGGCAAAAGGCAAAAGGCAAAAGGAGCGGCGACCCCGCGCCGTCTTACGGCGCAAGGGAACGCGCCGCGATGCAAAAGGCAAAAGAAATTTAACCTATCTTTTCTAAGTTGGAATTTGTACTTAAGCGATCTGCAAACCGCTGTATTTATTTGCGATCGAGTTTATTTAAATATTGAAAGTCGTAAAGAAATAAAGTCTTGCGATCGTAGTTGATATTTTCTCAATCTATAAATTTTAAAATATTTTGCAGTTGAAAGTTGGTAACTCTCTTGGTGCAACCATTTTTATAGTGGTTTTGAAGATGGAAGGTTTAGCAATGAATACTGAAACTATAGTTCCAGTTATCGGGTGGCTTACCTGTCAGAAACTTTAGAAATTATGTCTCCCAGTCGCAGTCACGAATTAGACAAACAAGCGATCGCTATATATAAATAAAATCTAATTATCATTGCAATAAAACATCAGGCAATTTCTTTTTGTTTGGGATTATTGCGCCATAAGTTAGGGGTAGTTCCATGCAAACTTTTAAACTGACGAATAAAATAACCCGTATCTAAATAGCCAGTTTTGCGAGCAATTTGGGTTACGGAGCGATCGCTATTAAGCAGTAGTTTACGAGCTTTATCCATGCGTCGCTCGATAATCCATTGTTTGATCGTACGTCCAGTTTTTTGACGTACTAAATGAGTTAAATAAGCAGGAGAATAACCGAGTGTAGATGCTACTTCTTTAAGTTCTAATGGTCGATGATAATTTTCCTCGATAAATTCAAATACTTTAGTTATTTTGATACACTCAGGCAAATTATGAGATTCAAAAAAACTAGAATCAGCAGCATTGAAACGAGAATTATGCCATCGCTGTAATTCTTCTGTTCTTTTTAGTCTGGTTTTAATTGCAGATATCAGACGATCGACGCTACAGGGTTTAGTTAGATAATCTTCCGCTCCCAAATTCATTCCAAATCTACGATCGAACATCGTGACTTTAGCGGTTAAAAAAATAATGGGAATTGCAATAGTAGACAGCTGTTGTCGTAAAGCTGAAAGTACTTCATATCCGTCCATTTCGGACATCATAATGTCACAAACAATTAAATCTGGATGATGCTTTTGGGCTATATCCAAACCTGCCCTACCATTGTCTGCTTCAAACGCCTTAAATCCTTCAAACTTAAGACAGTTAAGCAAAACTTTTCTCGTTTGTGTTTCATCTTCTATGACTAAAATAGTCTTCATGTTTAGTTATCTTTTTTTAACCAAACTCAAATCTGTTACTTCTAATAAATACTCGAACTGAGCATCGAGTAGTAACAAAAGCTACCGTTATATCAAAAGTCAAAAGGAGCGGCGACCCACAGGGCGGATACGCCCAAAGACGCGACTAAGCGTCGCTTGCCTCTTTCAGAGGCTGTTCGGCGAAAGACGCAAGGGAATGCGCCGCGATTTAAAAGTTAAAAATTAAAAGTAAAATGACATCGCGATCGCATCGACAAACCGATATCGAACTCGCTAACTTACGTCGTCAACATCAACTCATCCTCGATTCTGTAGGAGAAGGGGTTTACGGCTTAGATTTGGAGGGCAATGTTACTTTTGTCAATCCTGCGGCGGCGGCGATAATTGGTTGGGAAATGGAAGATTTAATTGGCAAGTCGATGCACGCGGTTTTGCATCATTCCAAAGGCGATGGTGCTGAGTATCTTAGCAAAGACTGTCCGATTTATGCTGCTTTTAAAGATGGTGCAGTGCATCGAGTCGAAAATGAAGTATTCTGGCGCAAAGATGGCACTAGTTTTCCCGTAGAGTATATCAGCACTCCCATGCACGATGAAAAAGGTAAGTTAGTAGGGGCAGTAGTTACTTTTCGCGATATTACCCAACGCAAACTTAGTGAAAATATTCTCCAACAGACTAATGAAGAACTAGAGCAAAGAGTGAGAGAGCGAACCTCGGAGTTGAGTAGAGCCAATCAACAACTAAAACATCTTAATGAAGTTCGCTCTCGTTTTGTTTCAATGGTATGTCACGAATTTCGCAATCCTTTAAACAATATTGCTTTTTTAGTATCTTCTTTAAAACGCTACGATCGCCAGCTGGCTAATAGAGAAAAAATCGAGTATCTGTCAGATATTGAGATTAATATCGAACGCATGACCCAAATGACCGATGAATTGTTGGTAATTGGCAAAATAGATACCGAAAGAATCGATCTTCAAGTTTCTCAACTAGATTTAGTTGAATTTTGTCGAGAATTAGTAACAGAATTTCAGCAAACTAACCGCGATCGCCAGATTGAATTTACAAGCGATCGTACCAAACTTGAAGCGGCAATAGATAGTCGATTATTAAGGTCGATTTTGACTAACCTTTTGGCTAATGCAGTAAGATATTCATCGAGCGAAGGATTAATTCAATTCAAATTCTCATCAACTAAAGAATATATAAATTTAACAATTAGCGATCGCGGCATTGGTATTCCCCCTGAAGATTTGCCCAAAATTTTTGAACCCTTTCATCGTGGTAAAAACGTCAGCAACATTCCAGGTACGGGCTTGGGATTAAATATAGTCAAAAGATTTGTCGAGCTTTTAAACGGTAAGATAAATGTCATTAGTAAAATCAATCGCGGTACTGAAGTTATCATTCAGATTCCCTTCAAATAGATCGAGCAACAATAGAAAAAAAGCTTTCTCTGTCAATTTATGGTGACTTCTAGTTACAACTCCATTATCTGGGATACCGCCAAAATATTTTTCTATTGATTCTTTGAACGACTCTTTTGTCATTTGGGTAAACATCTTTATTTACCGATTTATTCTACTTTTCTGTTTGATGCGATTACCCCGAAAAGCGATCTAGCAAAGAGATTGCAACATATTTACAATAAGATATAAGCAAATGTACCAAATCAGTTAGAAATTAATGCAAGATTTTTTTGAAAATGTCTCTCGCTACCCTCGCTATTTAATTAGCGTTGTTTTAGGAATATTCTGGGCTTTTTTTAAAAGCTTAAAACCATTTTTACGCAATCCTGCAACAGCGATCGCTCTAGTCGGTCTGGCTGTGGCAAGTTTTGCGTTTCTCTATTTTACTTTAAAAGCAATGTTGGGTTTGAGTTAACCTTACTCTAGTTTGAACGAATATGATCCCTCTTAATGACGAAAACCCGACTTATACCACTCCGATTGTAGTTTATGCCTTAATTGCAATTAACGTAGTGGTTTTTCTTAATGAAATGACGCTAGGTTCGCAGTTAGATAGTTTTTTTCAACTCTATGCGGTAATTCCCGAAGAACTGACGGCTAGCTTTAGTGGAACGCCCCCAAATCAACCAGTTCCAGAAATAGTAACTTTAATTACCTCTCAATTTTTACACGGTGGATTCTTGCACATTGCGGGTAATATGCTGTTTCTCTGGACTTTTGGCAACAATATTGAAGATGATTTGGGGCATATTAAATTTTTAATCTTTTACCTGGTTTGTGGTGTTTTAGCTGGTTTGACTCACTGGTTTTTTGCGATGCAGTCTGCCGTTCCTACTGTTGGGGCTAGTGGCGCGATCGCTGGTGTAATGGGAGCTTATATAATTAAGTATCCTCATGCCAAAATTCTTACTCTGCTGCCTTTAGGATTTTTTATTACCACCATTCGCATTCCTGCCGTTTTCTTTTTAGGATTTTGGTTCGCCCAACAGGCTATTAGTAGCGTCGCTTCATTAGGCGTTGAAGATGCTATGAGTGGTGTTGCTTATTGGGCGCACGCTGGGGGATTTATTTTTGGGGCGATTTTAGGTCCTTTAATGGGTTTAATGAGCGATCGCCGCAGGTAGTTTAAGTTGCAAATAACAAATTTTTGGTAATGACAATTGGTATCTGGGTTTTAGGCGATCGCCTGTCTCAACAGCAGACAGCTTTAAAAAAATATGAGGGTAAGAAACAGGAAGTTGCGGTGATTTTAATTGAATCTAGCAACTATGCAAGGCAGCGTCTCTATCATCGGCAAAAATTAGTTTTAGTTTGGTCGGCAATGCGACATTTTGCTGAAGAATTGAAACAAGATGGTTGGCAGGTTACTTATGCGATCGCGGTAGATTTTATTACACCCCTGCAAGAATGGATTAAAGCCAAGAAAATATCTGAATTATCTCTAACCGAACCAAGCGATCGCTCGTTTACTGAGTTTGTCAAATCTTTAGAACTAAATTGCCAGCTAAAATTACTGCCCGACAATCATTTTTTATGGACTAAAGCAGAATTTCAAGCATGGGCAGATCAAGGTAAAAGATTGCTTATGGAGGATTTTTATCGAGAGGGCAGAAAGCGATTTAAGATTTTGATGGCGGGTAAAAAACCCGTTGGTGGCAAGTGGAATTTTGATAAACAAAACCGTCAACCACCAAAGCAAAGTTTAACTACTCCCGATCCCATAACTTTTAAACCCGATACAATTACTCACGAGGTTATAGATTGGGTAAATGCCAAAGAATTTTCTAATTATGGCGAAATTGAGCCGTTTAATTGGGGAGTTACCAGACAACAAGCCCTACAGGTTTTAGAACATTTTATTACTAAATGTCTGACTAACTTTGGAGCCTATCAAGATGCCATGATAACGGGCGAACGTACCATGTGGCATAGTTTGATTTCTCCCTATCTCAATCTGGGTTTACTAGAACCCGCAGAAGTTATCTCGGCAGTAGAAGCAGCTTACTATCGACAGGAATTACCCCTAAATAGCGTTGAAGGCTTTATTCGTCAGGTGTTGGGCTGGCGAGAATACATGAACGGTATCTATCATTACATGGATGCAAACTATGGCGATCGCAACTGGTTCGAGCATCATCATTCCCTACCAGATTTTTTTTGGGATGCTAATGCCACCAATATGAACTGTCTGCATCAAACTCTAACTCAGATTGAGGAGACTGGTTATGCCCATCACATTCAAAGATTGATGGTTTTAAGCAACTTTGCCCTAATTGCTGGTATATCTCCTCAAGAGATCGAAAACTGGTTTCACAGTGCCTTTATCGATGGCTATGACTGGGTAATGCAGACTAACGTTATCGGTATGGGTCAATTTGCCGATGGGGGCGTTCTGGCATCTAAACCTTATGCAGCTTCGGCAAACTATATTAATAAAATGAGTGACTATTGCAGCGATTGCAGCTATAATCGCAGCGATCGCACTGGTGAGAAAGCCTGTCCGTTTAATTTTTTCTATTGGGATTTTCTATCACGTCATCGCGATCGCCTAAGTTCTCTAGGCAGAATGAATTTGGTTTTGAGTCATCTCAAACGCATGTCTTCAGAGGAATTAGCGCAAATTCAAACTCAGGCTGAAACTTGGTGGCAGCAGCAAAAGTAAAATTTTATACCGCCAACTTCTAAAATTACAAGAAATCATTACAATCGCAAAAATTATCATTTCTTATTTTTAAAGATAGTTTATCTTGTCAATTCCCCACCATTTCCACAAACTATTTGAAAGTTTTCCACATTTTACCCAGACTTTTCCACAGGCAATGACGAATTAAACGGCTTTCGATCGCAAATGGGGGAATTTTTAAAGTTGCCACTTTGCACCATGACAAGCCAGTCTTTTGTAAAGTTGTGTAACAAAAAACGGTTCTTGTTACCTATTGTTTCGTCAAACGGCACAGCTTTTCCAAATTTTGTTTACGTTTTGTATCATTGACAAACCTACCCCTTTTAAGAGGAAAATAATTCGACAGACAAAAAATTACCAGCTTGGTTTGTCACTTTCCCCAGTAGTCGCTAATAATTCAACTGTCAAAGTCATGGGGTTTTTAGTTGGCGAACAAAGGGGGTAGATCGATAAAAACAGCGTAAATAAACCATTAAATCGAACAACACCCAATTATGAATCCAGCAGTCAGCATTTTGACAGAAATTCCTGAAGAATTACACAAATCTTTGAAAAATTATCTTGAAACCCATCCTAGTTGGGATCAAGACCGCGTTTTTGCTGCGGCTCTATCTTTGTTTCTGCTGCAAAACAACGGCGAACAGACTAGTGAAAGTTCTCAAAACTACCGCGCCTGTGCCAGAGTATATTTAGAAACACTGTTTCAGCAATCTTATTAGTAGGTCGAAATTCCCTGCATAATTTACTTACACAATTTTTCATTCTGTGACTCCTGAAAGCCCAAACAAACTAGTTATTCCCGAATTAATCGTAGGTTTGGGAAATCCAGACCCGAAATACGACAAAACCAGGCACAATATTGGCTTCGAGGCGGTCGATACCTTGGCTAATGCTTGGCAGATGTCTTATAAAGAAAATCGCCGCTTTCAGGGGTTGTTTGCTGAAGGATTGACACCAGCAGGAACTAAAGTTCGTTTGCTCAAACCCCTTACCTACATGAACCGCTCTGGGCAAGCTGTCAGAGCGGTAATGGATTGGTATAAGATCGAGCCGCAATCGGTATTAGTAATCTACGATGATATGGATTTGCCCGTGGGTAAACTGCGTTTACGCCTAACTGGTTCGGCAGGCGGGCATAACGGGATGAAGTCAATTATCGCTCACCTTAATAGTCAAAATTTTTCTCGTTTGCGCTTGGGAATTGGCAGATCGGATGGCAAAAAAGAAACTGTAAGTCACGTCTTAGGTAAGTTTGCTTCCCAAGAAACCGAAGTTATTGAAGAAATTCTCTACACATCGATAAAAGTAGTTGAGTCGAGCTTAAAAGAAGGAGTAGAAAAAGCTATGAGTCGCTACAATGGGGTTTCAGTATTCTTAGAATAGTATTAACTATTCGTTACCCTAAGCTTTAAGTAATTTTTCTGAGAGAGTTGCTATGACTCTTTTAAAAGGTGCGGTGTCATCTAAAATTCTCACTAGTATTAATGCTCCTTGAATCTGAATAATTGCATCTTGCGATCGCAATTGAGCTTGCTCTGGTTCAAATCCCGCTTCAATTAATACTTTAGCCAGGGTATCGATCCAAATTTGCAATAACTGTTTAACTTCCTGATGAAATAAGTTATCTGCCTCACCAAAAGACATAATTGCTAAAAAACAACTATTGTTGCCTTCACTGTAAAACTCGTTCAGGCTTTGACACATTCTGTCGATCTTTTCGTTGGGTTTGCCCAAATCTTTTAAGGGCTTTAAAACGGTTTTACTAAAAGAACTGCCAATATAGTTTAAGACAGCAGCAGCTATTGCTTCTTTGCCTTGAGGAAAGTAATGGTAAAGACTGGCTTTACCCAAACCTGTAGCTGTAGAAAGCATTGATAGAGTAGTTCCTTCATAGCCGTACTGTCTGAAAACAGGAATAATTTTGGCGATCGCTTTTTCTTTAGACATAAATAAACATTTTAACTATTGACTTTGTACCGAACGTTCGGTACAGTAATGAATAATATTGGTATTAAAATTAGCCAACTATGAAACTCTACGATCTAAAGCTTTCGGGAAATTGCTATAAAGTACGATTGTTTCTATCGTTACTAAAGATTAAATACGAACTGATTCCAGTCGATTTTATGGCTGGAGAGCATAAATCGCCTGAGTTTTTGCAGTTAAATCCCTGGGGACAGATTCCAGTACTAAAAGATGATAGTTTAGTTTTAAGAGACTCGCAGGCAATTTTAGTTTATCTAGCCAGAAAATATGGCGGTGAAACCTGGCTACCCAGCGATGCAGCAGAAATAGCACAGGTAGTTCAATGGTTGTCAACCGCAGCTAACGAAATTGCTCGCGGTCCTAATGATGCTAGATTAAACAAAAAGTTTGGCTTTAATATCGATTTACAAGCAGCACAGCAAAAAACAGAATCAATTTTAAACATCATCGAACCACATTTAGATCGACATCACTGGTTAGCATTAGATCGTCCTACTGTTGCCGATATAGCCTGCTTTCCCTATATTGCTCTAGCACCAGAAGGCGACGTGATGTTAGATAAATATCCCGCAATAAATCGATGGTGCGATCGCATCAAACAATTACCTGGTTTTATTACCATGCCTGGAATTGAAAGTAATTAGTTCAAATTAACTTAGATAAATATCATGAGGCGAAAATTTACCGAAATAGCCTTTACCCCTGGAGTCAAAACCGCTCAAACTCAGTATGGCTCGCGGGAAATGTACGAAAATTTTGTCAAACAGGGTATTACGGAAGATATTTTGACAGAGAAAGAAACCGAATTTATTCAATCGAGAGACAGTTTTTATCTGGGAACTGTTAGTAGTAACGGCTATCCCTACATTCAATTTCGCGGTGGTGCGCCAGGTTTTTTGAAAATTATCGATAAAAAGACTTTGGGGTTTGCCGATTTTAAAGGTAATCTGCAATATATCAGCGCTGGCAATTTAATAGACAACGATCGCATTTTTCTATTTTTAATGGACTATGCTAATCGTCGTCGCTTAAAGATTTGGGGACGAGGAAAAGTAGTAGATGCAAATAATGCTTCAGAATTATTAGGAAAGTTGGCAGTTCCAGACTATCCAGCAGAAGTCGAACGAGGGATTTTAATTAAAATTGAAGCTATGAGTTGGAACTGTCCGCAACATATTCCCCGTAAGTATTCAGAAGCGGAAGTAGCAGCCAAAATTGCGCCATTACAAGCCAGAATCAAAGAATTAGAAGAACTACTGTACGGATAAGGCAGTGCTTTGCCTCTACAAACTTCAAATTATTCCCTGGTTTTTCCCGATCGCCAAATAAACTAACTACACTAGTTTTAGTTCCGCGATCTCGAATGACACTATGACCGAATCTATTTTGATTATCGATGATGAAGAAGATGTTAGAGCGATCGCTCAAATGGGTTTAGAAATGGCAGCAGGATGGCACGTAATAACGGCTGGKTCGGGRAAAGAAGGATTACAGCTGGCTGAAAGCAAACAGCCCAACGTAATTTTACTAGATTTAATGATGCCCGATTGGGACGGTAAAGAAACTTTGAAACAGTTAAAACTCAATCGAAATACAGCAAAGATTCCCGTGATTTTGATGACTGCAAAAACTCAATCGGCAATTGCTGTAGAATTAAAACAACTAGATTTAGCTGGTGTAATTATCAAACCTTTTCGTCCTTTACAATTACCAGAAAAAATTCACAAAATTTTGATGTAGACTCGTGTAGCTAGAAGAGGCTGTTTAGTGATTTTGGCATCTGTAATTAAAAGAATGCCTTTTCCTCAAGGCAGCTTTATTCCCGATTTTTCTCCTGCTCCTGGATAAATATTAAAAACCTACCCCTGAAAGCAGGGCGTTAGCCCCTTGCGTGCTGGCTAAAAGCTTTTTTAACCTGGAGGCCAACTTAAGCGGCGACCCCCTAAAATATGTAGATGCAGGCGATCGACACTTTGCCCTGCTTGTTCGCCATTATTTATTACTACACGGTAGCCATCAGCTAAATTTTCTTGCTCTGCTACCTTTTTAGCTGTCATCAATAAATGACCCAATAAGGCGGAATCTTCGTTAGTAGCTTCTGATAAACGAGGAATTAGCTGCTTGGGAATCACTAAAATATGAGTGGGTGCTTGAGGATTGATATCTTTGAAAGCTAATGCCAGATCGTCTTCATAGACTATATCGGCAGAAATTTTGCGTTGAATAATTTTGCCAAAAATATCGCTCATAAACTAAATATTTTAATACTAACAGGCTAATTGTAGAACTTTGCACGACATTAACAGAAAATTGTTTGATAAATTAATTTTTGTTGCCAATTAACAAATAAGTAGTTTGTTTTTGGTTAGTTTGCAATTAAAACTAAGAAATGGAGACAGCCCGTGTTTGAAATCATTGCGATCGCAGCTTCAGCGGGCGGATTAAACGCTATCATTCAGGTATTGTCTCATTTACCAGCCAACTTTCCTGCCAGTATAGTTGTCGTCCAGCACCTCGACCCTAACAGCCGCTCTTTCATGGCGGATATTCTCAGTCGGCGTATTTTACTCTCGGTCAAACAGGCAGCAGAAGGCGATCGCCTGGAAAAAGGCAAAGTTTATCTCGCACCGCCCAACCACCATCTACTCATCAATCCCGACGGCACGCTTTCTTTGAGTCAATCGGAACTAGTTCATTTTGTACGACCCTCGGCAGATTTACTTTTTGACTCTGTAGCTGCTAGTTATAGAGATCGGGCGATCGCCGTAGTGTTAACGGGTACTGGTAAAGATGGCTTTATGGGAATTGAAGCAATTCATAAAATGGGAGGGATAGTTATCGCTCAAGATAAAAAAACTTCCAGTTATTTTGGAATGCCTGATGCAGCAATTAAGACGGGAATGGTAAACTTTATTTTGCCTTTACCCGAAATAGCCGATAAGTTGGTTGAATTGGTGATGGGGGAGAATTAGGCAAGAGGCTTTGAAATCCTAATTTCAAGGATTTAATAATTTGGCAAAAAGGAATGAAAATTGCTGAAAAATGTTATTTTCTTACAGCTTTTTCCAAAATTGGTTTCAGCTATCAATAAGCTTTCAAGTTAATTTACGCAAGCATCCAACGAATTTTGTTCGTTAGACGCTCGCATTTAAATTTTCGCCTTGCCTTCTGCCCTCTTCTAAAAGGTAAAGGTTGTTCTCAACGCACCGATAATAATGTCGTCATTATCGCTGTCTTGATTGGGGCTGACCAACCAAACTACACCAGGAGTAATAGAAATATTATCGTTTAGCTGATATTTGTAGAATGCTTCTACGTGCAGGGGAATGTCGTCTTCAACCTCCAAACCGCTATCGAGGTTGAGATCGTTAACGTAAGGTTCTGCACCAACTACGATTGCTGCCAGACTACCTTCTTTAACCAAGTCGGAGACAACTACCGCTCCTGCGTAGTTAAAAATTTCGGCATCGCCATCTTCTAAAATATCGGCATCGGTATAGCTAAACCAACCTCGAACGCTAAATGTGGTAGAAACATCGAACTGAAACTCTCCACCAAAGGAGTTGGTAGTTACAGGAGAATCATCTACCCCCAAACCGCGAAAGTTTGCAGCATTGGTTCCCGTACCGCCCCAAAGAAAAGAACCTCTAAAGGGTGAGGTATCGTATCCTCTAACATAGGTGGCACCTACTTTTAATGCTTCAAAGGGCTTGAAGACTAGCTGTCCTAAAGCCGAATAGCTACCATTAAATAAACCGTTGCCGTCTTCGGGATCGCTGGCAGTGGGGGCAATGTAGCCTGCTGAAATTTCAAATTTTTCACCCAGAGTATAATTTAGTCCCAAACCTGCCGAACCACCATCAATGCCCTGGCGATAAATGGGGTTACGTTCGGCAAATCTAGTCAAAGCACCATTGGCACCACCACCAACGTCTAAGCCTTCGTTAAAAGTTTCAGCATAGAAATGGTGCGCTCCCAAACTTGCCATAGTTGTAACCTGTAGATTTCCTTCTAACATCGGAAATACATAGTGCAGGCGATCGATGGTAATGTTGTTATCTGCTTGTCCATCAAAAGCAAAACGTCCTTCTCTAGTTCCCGTTTCATCCTGGAAAGAGTTATCAATATTCCCCGCAGTTAAGCGTGTAAATAATTTGTCTTCTCCTGTAAAGCTACTAACTAACTGTAAACGAACCCGATCTGTAAACACTACTTCAGAATCTAAATCGTCGTTGAGTACGCCGTCTTCATTAAGATCGGCAGCGGCACTATCACCAAAAGCGTTAGCTATAGTAAAAGCTACTTCACCTTGTAAAATGGTTGTGGTAGAAAAAGCGTTATCTTCTAAGAAAGCAGTTCTATTTTCTAGATTGTCGAGTCTGCCGCCCAAGCTTGCTAATTCCGCTTCAAATTCTTGAGTCAGACGACTCATAGTATCTAAATCTTCTTGACTTACCGCTCCAGAAGAAGCAATCAAACGCTCGATTTGAGTCAAACAAGCGTTCAAACCCGCAGCAAACTCATAGCGTGTTAGAGCCTGACTGCCACGATAGGTTTGATTGGGATAACCTGCAATACAGCCGTAGCGGTCTACCAAACTACGTAAGGCTTCATATGCCCAATCTGTAGGAGAAACATCTCGTAACTGATTGACGTTGGTAACTTGTTTTAAAGAAGGATCGATATCTGTTTCTAGTGCATTTTTTTCTTCCAAAGAATTATCGTCAGAAGCAGGATATTCAACGTAATTAGAAATTGCATCGGGATCGGATAAATCGACTTCCTGAGCCAATAGGGGAGCGGAAGCTAAGAAGACGGCACTGCATATTGCTGAAGTTTTCAGCCAGGCTAAATTTTTAATTAGAGTCATTATTTTTCAATCCTCACACCAAAAAGGATATTGTTAGTACAAAATAGATTTTTTTGAGGTTTTTGTTAATCGCAAAAAATCTAGTAGTTTATAGTTCTATCTATTGATTTATTGTTTTGTATTACTTAATACAATATTTTGGTTTTTTAGCGCTTTTGATGTAATAAAAGAATTGATATTATGCGTTTAATTAATATTTATAGATATAGCAGTATGCTTTGTGGTTAAAACACAAAATCATCAATGAGCAATTATCTCTCCTTAAAAGAAGAGATTTATTTAGATATTTTTTTTAAAGCCGCGATCGCGTGTAATCTAATTAGTTTATTGTTATTTTGAGTCAATTCATTTAATATCGGCGCAGCTTCAGAATGTTTTAATTCACCCAAAGAATTAGCCAGCAGTTGTTTTAACTCTGGCGAGCTACTTTGTCTTCCTTTTAGCTGCCAAAAGTCGATTAGTGTTCGTGCAGATTTACCAGTTAAATTAGACTTTGTAATTCTTCCTAAAACATTAATGATTTCTAAAGAGACTAATTCTAGCTCGACATTAGCAGAAATTTCACTATTAATTAAACTTTCACGCAAACAGTCAATCGCTAATTCAGTTTCGCTCCAAGCTAGGGCACGCACTAAATCTAACTTCAGACTTACAGGCGTATTGACAGATTTCAAAGGAGTAAATAAAGCTTGTACTGCCGAGTCGCTTTTCATTCTTCCCAAAGCTATAGCAGCGCGACTGCATACTTCTAAATTAAAGTCGTACAGTAAAGGTTGTAGATGAGCTATAAGATCTAATTCCTCACAAAGATCGGGACGAAACCCCAGGGCATTTGCTGCTTCTTTTCTGACTAATGATGAGGTGTCCTTTAAAGCTGCTAGCAGTAAGTAAGAAATGCGTCGATCGTGAAAACTGCCCAAAGCTTCAATTGCCATAGCTCTAATTTCTGGTTGAGGATCTTCAACTACTGTAATTAAAGGGTTAATAATTTCTGGACGACGGATATAAGCGAGAGATTTGACAGCCAAAGCACGATGTGGGGATTGTAATAATTTTACTAAGGCATCAATAGCCGCAATACCAATTTGAGTTAGAGTTTTACCAGCAGCGATCGCTAATTCTTCTATTTCTGTTTGCTGTATTAATTTGACTAAAGAGAGAATTACTTTTTGCTCGGAAAATTTTCCTAAAATATTACAGATAAACCAGCGCGCTTCGAGATCTACTGATTCGTCTTCTAGCAGGGAAATTAGTGGCAGGGTAATAGATTTGCCGAACAGAGGCAGAAGTTTGGCAACTTCCCACTGCTGTTGAAAGTCACCTTCGAGTAAAACTTGCAATGCTAATTTAGATGCTGTTTGCCAGTCTGTTTGGTTGGGTAAGCTTAACTCGGTTTTATTTTTAGAAACTGGTAGCTGTTGCAAATATTTATTTACTGCCGACCAATCGTGACAATTTGCTGCTTCCGTACCGCGCTTTAAAGTTAGTTCGACTGAAGTTATTGAATTAACTTGGTTTTCCGAGCTAAAGTTGGTCATGCGATCGCTACCTGCTAATGTTCTTAATTTTTTTGCCCTATTGATACAACATATCTAGATTTTGAGCATTGCTCAATACTTTTTATAATATTTGGTTTTGAGTATCAGCTTACCGACGAAATTATTGCTTAGATCTCAATTACTGGCGATCGCCAGACGAATTAAAGAAGGATAGTCCGCGCCAGATTTAATCGCTATAGTAATTATTTGCATATCAAGCGAACGAGTTTGACTAGGTGGCTTGCCCGTACCAGAATTGACGGGATAAGCAGGAAAACAAGCCGCGCTCAGACTGAGACGCAAGCTAGTTTGGGAAGGCATATAAATACAGGTAGTCTGTAGGGGAATAGTTATTGGCGACTGTGGTGTATCGACGCGAATATAACCTTGAGTAAAGTTAAATACTCTGCCTTGAGAATCTACTGTAGACAAGACCGCACACAGATCGAAACTCGGTGCATCGGCAGTGCAGTAAATTTCTACCGCTACTTCTCCTACAATGTGCAATCCAGATTCTAAAGGTGCAGATGTGTAGGTAAGCACATCCGTACGACAGTCTAAATCGGTGCGATCGCCAGAGCCACTGGGAAATACGGCGTGTCCTCCTCTAGCTGGTACGGGTCGCCAGGGATCGTGAACTAAAATATCTTCAGTATTGCTAAATTCTGTAACTGCTTCAGTTAAATCGGTAGCTAATAATTCTTGCGGCGAAGTAGATTCGGTTTCTGACTCGTATTCCCAAAGCATTCCTGCATCTTCTCGCATACTCGCCAAACCATCGCTAGCTAAATAATAGATTTTTTGGCTTTCTGGGAACTCATTAAATTCTTGCCACTGGTTACTACCCATTTCAAACAGACTAATAGGAGACTCGTTTAATACGCCTGTGTCTTTGCCTTTGAGAAAATAATCGAACCAGCGTATCTGTAGTTGGTCGATGGGGTTTTGCGCCTCAATGCCATAGTCAATTTGATTGAGTTTTCTTCCCCAAGGCAAATGCCCCCAGGGTCCTACGACTAGATGTTGGGGATATTGGCTTTTAGCTGCCATTGCTCGATATAAATTTAACGTGCCTCGTAAATAAGGATCGAACCAACCGCCAACGTGCAGCATAGGTAAATCTACATCTTGTAATAAATATTTTGGCGATCGCTCCTGCCAATAAGTTTCAGGATGAGGATTGTTTAACCAGGTATGATAAAAAGAGTCTAAAGCAAGTTCCTGCATGATTTTGGGATTGGCGGGTATAGAGTCGCCTAAAGGTAAATTTTTGGCAGCAGCAGCCAAACGCAGATAAGCTGCTTCATCTCCTTTAATTCTTGCCGTTTCTGCTGCTAGCTGAATCGCCCAGGCTAGATTGGCATACAGACAAAAAGCCTCATTTTCATAAGCCCAATCGGTATATAGATCGTAAGCTACCATTGCTGGCGCGATCGCTCTTAATACCTGGGGTTTATTAGCAGCAACATATAATTGAGTCATTCCCTGATAGGAAAAGCCATACATTCCTACTTCTTCCGTACTATTAGGCAATTGAGTTACCCAACTAATCGTATCCAAGCCATCATCAACTTCATGAGTAAATAAATCGAACTTTCCTTCTGAAGTTCCCCTCCCTCTAACATCTTGAATTACCACAATGTATCCTTGAGCAGCATACCAGCGCGGATGAGCGTATACTACCGTAGAGGCGATCGCTCTACCGTAAGGCTGGCGCATTAATAAAATCGGTAACTTTTCTGAAGTATCGGGGCGATAAATATCTGCATCTAACTTCACGCGATCGCGAGTATACATTGAAGCGGTTTCTTTGATGATTTTTGTCATTTAATAAATAAATTAGTTTTTTGATTTGGCATGAAGGGACAAGACAATGCCTTGCCCGTACGGCGATCGAATCAAGATAATGATAAAACGATCGCCAGAGCAATAGCCGAACACATAGTACTTAAAACAATACTGCTGCTGGTAAGGGCTTCATCTCCTCCTAATTGACCTGCCATAATGTAAGATGCGATCGCTGTAGGACAGGCGAGATATAGTAAAGCAATGGTGCGTTCTGGTGCGGTTAAATTTAACCAATTGGCGATAAATACGCCAATAAGCGGTGCGGCAAAGACTTTAAGTACCGTCGCTAAAGCTGAAAGCCCGATTCGACCGCTTATTTTAGTCTTGGCTAGAGAAGCACCAATACCTAATAGAGCTAAAGGTAGAGACATTTGCCCAATAGTTTGAGTGGTTTTGCTCAACCATAAAGGCAGAGAAATCCCCACAATAGCCAAGAGCAAACCCAAACCACAGGCAGTTAATAAAGGATTGGTAAAAGTAGAGCGCAGTATAGTACGCCAGGAATCATGCTTACTGCTGTTGCCTTTTATCAGTACGAATACAGCCGTAGCGTTATATAGAGGAACTAAAGGCGCGAAAGACAGCACTGCTAGAGACTGAAGTTGTTCGGCATTCATCGTTGCTATTGCCGAACTACCAGAAAAGCGATCAAGAGCATAACTGACTACAGGTAGACCGACGTAGGCTAAATTACCGCGAAAAGCAGCCTGAACGAAAGCTCCCTCCAATTTGCTCGAAATACCCAGCAAGCGAGACAGTAAATACGCCAAGATGACACAGCCCATGCCACCTCCCGTAAGCACTCCTGCAATTTTTAAAGCCGAACCACCAGCAATGGTGGCAGTAGCGGTTTTGTTAAACAATAGACAGGGCAAACCAACCCAGTAGACTAAGCGGTCATTTTCACGTACTAACTGGGGACTTAAAAATTTGGACTTGATTAAAACCGTACCGAGAATAATAACCAGGAATACAGGAGCGAGAGTATTAATGACGTACATGAATTAAATTATTAGTAAAGCCAAGCGCGTTGTAATTTGTCGATGGTCATACAAATTTAAAATACAAATTTTTGGCAATTGCTGCCTGATGTAATGTTGTTGTTATTGCCAAAAGCGATCGCGTCATTTACAGCGTTCGATGAAACAATTAATAATGAGTAATTGATAGATCGAAAATTAGAGAGTATGAGATGGAAATAACCTATCCTGAAGATTTGCAGTATCTAGACAGCCACGAATATGTCCGTATGGAGGGAGAAATTGCCACCATAGGGGTGAGTGCTTTTGCCATCGATCAATTAGGAGATATTGTGTTCCTCGAACTACCAGAAATTGGCGATGCGATCGAAGTCGGAGAGAGCTTTGGTACGATTGAATCGGTAAAAGCTGTAGAAGATCTCTATCCTCCCGTATCTGGTACGGTAGTCGAACGTAATGAAACATTAATAGATGCTCCCGAAGATATTGCCGAAGATCCCTACGGTGAAGGATGGTTGCTTAAGGTGCGGGTAGATAATCCCGATGAAGAATTAGTAGATATTCTCTCTGCTGCTGAATATCGCGCACAAGTAGAGGGAGAAGAGGATTAAGCAAATAATGTTTATTTCAAACTAGACAAATTTGCTAAGGTTTATTACAACAAACTTAATAAGTAAGTGGTAGCATCGGGTAATTTTTCGATGCGCCACTATTTTTCTAGTTAGCAATATCCTATGGTAAATTTAGACCTCAACCGCGATCCGAAGGCTGGGCTAACGCCCAATCGTCAAACTACAAAACTTCAAAACGACTCAGATATAAATACAATTGCCGCTACAGATGTTTTTGTCGCCAGACATATTGGTATAGATCGCAAGCAAATTCAACAGATGCTTGAGATTTTAGGTTTAAATACTATAGATGAACTAATTGCCAAAACCGTACCGCCAGCTATTCGCCTCAATAAAGCGTTACAGCTACCAGAAGCTTTAAGTGAAACAGCGGCTTTAGCCAAACTTCAAGCGATCGCCAAGCAAAATCAGCTATATCGCTCGTTTATCGGCATGGGCTACCACAACTGCATTACGCCAGCAGTAATTCTGCGTAACGTGCTAGAAAATCCTGGCTGGTATACGGCATACACTCCCTATCAAGCCGAAATCGCTCAAGGTAGATTAGAAGCATTGCTCAATTTTCAAACGATGGTTATCGAGCTTACTAGTTTGGAAATTGCTAACTCTTCATTGCTAGACGAAGGAACTGCCGCCGCCGAAGCCATGAGTATGAGCTATGGCGTTTGTAAGACTAAAGCTAATGCCTTTTTTGTAGATACAGGCTGTCATCCCCAGACTATTGAAGTAATTAAAACTCGCGCTAATCCTTTGGGTATTGAAGTAATTGTCGGCGATTATCGTAACTTTGACTTTACTACGTCAATTTTTGGTGCGTTGTTGCAATATCCTACTACCACAGGCACAATCGACGATTACCGCGAATTTATCGAGCGAGTACACGAACATAAAGCCTTAGCTACCGTCGCTGCCGATATTCTCAGTTTGACTCTCTTGACTCCTCCTGGTGAATTTGGCGCAGATATTGCTGTAGGCAGTACCCAAAGATTTGGCGTGCCTTTAGGCTATGGGGGACCTCATGCCGCTTATTTTGCTACTAAAGAGAAGTATAAGCGACAAGTACCTGGAAGAATTGTCGGTGTATCTAAAGACGCTAACGGCAAACCTGCTTTACGATTGGCACTGCAAACTAGAGAGCAACATATTCGTAGGGAAAAAGCTACTAGCAACATCTGTACGGCGCAAGTTTTGCTTGCGGTGATGGCTTCGATGTATGGTGTCTATCATGGGGCAGCAGGAATTAAACGTATTGCCGAACGAGTACACCAACTAACTTTAATTTTGGCAGCAGGATTAAAACAATTGGGCTACGAACTCGCATCAGAATCTTTCTTCGATACTTTAAAAATAAATACGGAGAATGCTTTAGAAATAGTTAAAGCGGCAGAAGCTAACGGAATTAACTTACGTTTGTTTGATGATAATGCGATCGCTATTTCTCTAGATGAAACCACAGTTGAGAAAGATTTAGAAGATATTTGGCGTATTTTTGCCAATACTGACAAATTACCTTTTACCCTTTCGGCTTGTAAAGATGTTTCCGAGAATATTCCCCCATCGTTACAGCGCACCAGTGACTATCTTACCGATCCAGTTTTTAACCGCTATCATTCCGAAACCGAACTGCTACGATATCTCCATCAGCTAGAAACCAAAGATTTATCTCTAACTACTTCGATGATTCCTTTGGGTTCGTGTACGATGAAGCTCAACGCTACAGCAGAAATGTTACCCGTTACCTGGGCTGAATTTGGCAAGATCCATCCTTTCGTACCGCGATCGCAAACTTCAGGCTATCAGCAGCTATTTAAGGATTTAGAAATCTGGTTGGGAGAAATTACGGGTTTTGCAGGTGTTTCCCTACAGCCCAATGCTGGTTCTCAGGGCGAGTATGCAGGATTGCAGGTAATTCGTAAATACCATCAACAGCGAGGTGAAGGACATCGCCACATCTGTTTGATTCCAGAGTCGGCACACGGTACCAATCCCGCCAGTGCGGTAATGTGCGGTATGAAAGTAGTAGCGGTCAAGTGCGATCGCGATGGCAATATCGACGTTCGAGACTTGCAAACCAAAGCCGAAAAACACCGAGAAAATTTGGCAGCATTGATGGTGACATATCCTTCTACTCATGGCGTATTTGAAACCGAAATTAAAGACATTTGCGCGATCGTCCATCAGTTTGGCGGACAGGTATATATGGACGGGGCAAATATGAACGCTCAGGTAGGCTTGTGTCGTCCAGGTGACTATGGTGCCGATGTCTGCCACCTCAATCTACACAAAACTTTCTGTATTCCTCACGGTGGCGGGGGTCCTGGTGTGGGACCAATCGGCGTGATGTCTCATTTGGTGCCTTTTCTACCCGCTACTACAATTCCCAATAGCAATTCTCAATCTATTGGCGCGATTTCTGCTGCGCCTTACGGTAGTGCCAGCATCTTGACTATTTCTTGGATGTATATCGCCATGATGGGTGCTGAGGGGTTGACCGAGGCTAGCAAAGTGGCAATTCTCAACGCTAACTACATGGCAAAACGCTTGGAGACATATTACCCAGTATTGTATAAAGGTAAATCTGGTTTGGTAGCTCATGAATGTATCATCGATCTGCGTCCTTTGAAAAAACGAGCGGGTGTAGAAGTAGATGATGTTGCCAAGCGATTGATGGATTTTGGTTTTCACGCTCCTACAATTTCTTGGCCCGTTGTCGGTACGATGATGATCGAACCTACCGAAAGTGAGTCTAAAGAAGAGTTAGACCGCTTTTGCGATGCCATGATTGCCATCTATCACGAAGCAGAAGCGATCGCCAATGATGAAATCGATCCTGATAATAATCCTTTAAAAAATGCTCCCCATACTGCCGAATCTCTCATCTGTGGCAAATGGGAACGTCCCTACACTCGCGAACAGGCGGCATATCCCACTCCTTGGACGAGAGAACATAAGTTTTGGGTTTCAGTTAGCCGCATAGATAATGCCTATGGCGATCGCAACCTGGTTTGTTCCTGCGAGGGTATGGAAGCTTTTTTAGATAATGAGTAGTAAAAAGGGGCGATTTGCGAATTGCCCGTACGAGTTTTATAGCCCAAATTACTTTGGACATCTTGGTTGAGAAAAGTTATACTCCTATCGGATTTAAAAACTATTTTTAAGCGGTATGGTAGCGGTAGCAATATTAGCAGCGGGAAAAGGCACGCGGATGAAATCCGATTTGCCAAAAGTATTGCATTCACTAGGTGGACTAACTTTAGTAGAACGAGTTCTTAATAGCTGTAGTTTGCTCGATCTCGAACGACAAATAGTAATTGTTGGCTATCAGGGGGAAAAAGTCAAACAAGCATTGCGCGATCGCGCCTCGGTAGAGTTTGTCGAACAAACAGAACAACTCGGTACGGGACACGCCGTACAGCAGATAATACCTAAGCTGGAAGGCTATATCGGAGACGTGCTGGTTTTAAATGGTGATGCTCCCTTATTACGTCCAGAAACTTTACAAAAGCTGGTAAATACCCATCAAACACAGCAAAATTCGGCAACCTTGCTTACTGCCCAATTACCAAATCCCCAAGGATACGGACGAGTTTTTTGCGACGATAACGATCTAGTCGAGTCAATTATTGAAGAACGCGACTGTACGGCCTCGCAAAAACAACATCGTCGAGTTAATGCAGGCATTTACTGTTTTAATTGGCAGCAATTAGCAGCAGCACTACCAAAACTTTCGACCGATAACGATCAACAGGAATATTACTTAACTGAAGTAGTCGATTATCTCGATCGCGTCATGGCAGTTGATGCCGACGATTATTTAGAAACTAACGGCATTAACAACCGCCAGCAGTTAGCGGCAGCTTATGATATTTTGCAGCAGCGAATTAAAAACGACTGGATGCACGCAGGAGTAACGATGATTAACTCCGACTCAATTACCATTGACGAAACTGTAAAACTACAGCCCAATGTAATTATCGAACCTCAAACCCATTTAAGAGGCAATACGGAGATCGCGGCTGGAAGTCGCATTGGTCCTGGCAGCCTGATTGAAAATAGTAAAATTGGGGAAAATGTCAGCGTACTTTATTCGGTTGTCAGCGACTCGGAAATTTCTGCCAATACGCGCATCGGTCCTTATGCCCATCTTCGAGGCGGTGCCAAACTAGGTGAAAACTGTCGAGTGGGTAATTTTGTTGAAATCAAAAAAACTACTGTCGGTGCTAACACTAACGCCGCTCATCTATCTTACTTAGGCGATGCTACATTAGGCGATCGCGTCAATATTGGTGCGGGTACGATTACTGCTAACTATGACGGCAAACAAAAACATCACACCAAAATTGGCAACGACTCAAAAACAGGTTCTAATAGCGTTTTAGTCGCTCCCCTTACTTTAGGAGATAATGTTACCGTAGCGGCAGGTTCGGTAGTTACCAAAAACGTTACCGATAATGCTTTGGTTATTGCGCGATCGCGCCAAAAAGAAATACCAGATTGGCAACCTAATTGATGAAGAAAAAAGTTCGAGGGAAGATGTTTTCTTCTTCCTTTTTTAATCTCTAAAGAATAAAAGAAGAAGACTTCCCACCCCGACCAGATAAAATCGGGCATTGAATTGTCAAAAAAAAACTCTTTAAAATTTATTTTTCGTAGATAAATAATAAATCCCATATTTTTCAGGATTTAAATTGCTTAATTTAGTTTTTAATTACTTTTATTGTTTCAAACAATATTACCAGAGCGATCGCAATAGATTTGCCAAAATTTTTAATCCCTAAAAATTATAATTATTTTAATTAATTTTCTCATTGATGACTAGCTTTTTGCTGCTGGTTAGTAGTGAACGATATTCCTCCTAAAAAAGGCGGAGCCTGCGTTTACTGCATTCGGTAGTTAGTTGTTATATAGGGTTAGAGCTAATTAAATCTCGATTATTCATACCTATGATTTTTTTTAAATAACTATAAAAACTTTATATGTAAAATACTCCTGGAAATTGTCTAGTAATTACTGTATATTAGCCAGGTACGATTTGGAGATCGATCTAATCTTTTAATCAAGATAGTGCTAATATACTCAAAATTTCAAAATTTTTGGCAAGTGTGTTAACAGTATCGGGTAAAAACTCAGAAAAAAATTTTGTGGTAATTTTGTATTAGGAGCTAAAAATGAGTGTAGCAATTGTCACAGGTTCGGCTGGTCTTATCGGCTCAGAAGCAGTAAAATTTTTCAGTCGCTTGGGAATGGATGTTGTAGGCATTGACAATGATATGCGTCAATTCTTTTTTGGCGAAGAAGCTTCAACAAAATGGAACCGAGAGCGTTTGGAAAGAGAACTTGATAACTACAAACACTACGACGTAGACATTAGAGACTTCTCAAAAATCGAGCAAATATTTCAACATTTTGGTAAAGATATTGCCTTAATTATTCATACAGCCGCTCAACCCTCTCATGACTGGGCAGCTAGCGATCCTTTTTCTGACTTTTCGGTAAATGCCAACGGTACGTTAAATTTATTAGAGGCAACTCGTCATCATTGTCCAGAGGCAGTATTTATTTTTACTTCTACAAATAAGGTTTATGGAGACTTACCAAATTATTTACCTTTAAATGAACTAGAAAAGCGTTGGGAAATCGACTCGGCTCATAAATACTCGACTGGAATTGCGGAAAACATGAGTATCGACCAGTCCAAGCATTCTCTTTTTGGTGCTTCTAAAGTTGCTGCTGATGTATTGGTACAAGAGTATGGTCGTTATTTCGATCTGAAAACAGCTTCTTTTAGAGGAGGTTGTTTGACTGGTCCCAATCATTCGGGAACCCAACTACATGGTTTTTTGGCTTATTTAATGAAGTGTGCGGTAACTGGCAAACCCTATACAATTTTTGGTTATAAAGGCAAACAGGTTCGCGACAATATTCATTCTTCAGACCTAATTGCTGCTTTTTATGAGTTCTATCAAAATCCAGGCGTTGCTGAAGTGTACAACATTGGTGGTGGTCGTGAAAGCAACTGTTCGATGTTAGAAGCAATTGAAATGTGTCAGGAGATTGCGAGCAAAGAGTTTAATTATTCTTATTCAGAGCAAAATCGCAGTGGCGATCACATTTGGTATATTAGCGATTTAACTAAGTTCAAAACTCAATACCCTAACTGGTCGCTCAAATACAACGTCAGACAAATTTTAGAAGAGATTTATGAATTTAATGTAGAAAAATGGACGAAAGCTTAATCTAGTCTTTTTAGACATTAGCTAGAGAGATTTAATACGTTACATTTTTGGGTCGATAAAAATTAAAACTTTATTAGAACTAGAGACTAGAGCCTATAGTCGCCATAGTCTCTAGCAATGTTTTTTACTCAATCTCTAGAAAACACGGCAGCAAAAACTTCAAGCAAATTACTCCCTTAGAGGAAACAAAGATTTACCAAAACCCGATCGCATTTAAGTCATTAGCTCTAAACCTCATTCGTCATTACTCTCGTCTACAGAATGTTCGCCAATTCCCAACTGTTTTTTTGTTTGCTTGAGTTGCTTCCAAAGAGATTTGATATTTTTGTAAGCTTGGTGAGGAGAGATCTTGCCGTTGGTTTCCAAAGCACAGGTATAGCCTACTCGTTGAGAAAACTCCTGTAAATTGGCATTAAAAACTAAATTTTCAGGACGAACTTTGCCATTATAACGATGATGTGAATATAAAAACTTGTTTTTGTCAGTCATAATATTTCGGTTATAGATAAAAATTAAATAGATAGATCTTAGCTTTGTTGGTAATTTTTTCTCAAGCTTTTTTAACCTAATTTTAAAGAAAATTTATTTTAGACTTTACCTACTGTGTTTCTATTTTCTGTTTCCCTGCCACCCACTCATTATCAAGCAGCAGGTAAAAACTAAAAAATTGGCAACCGCAGAATTCTGCGGTTGCCAAGAAGATTGAATTATTAAAGCAAATTGCGATTTGCTTTTTCTAAAAGCCAAACTGGTTTAGTTTTTGACTGCCACTTTGGCTGGTTGCGGCATTACTACCTTCTTTGCCAAACCAAGTAGCCGCAGTACCTGTATGGAAAACCAGGTAATATCGACTTCCCACCAGCGCAAACCTGCTTTAGCAACACGAGGATGAGCGTGATGATTGTTGTGCCAACCTTCACCATAAGCGAGAACGGCTACCCACCAGAGATTGCGAGAGCCATCATCTTGAATGGGAAAGTTGCGATATCCTAAAAAGTGAGTGGCAGAGTTGACAAACCAGGTACTGTGCCAGAGGACGACCGAGCGAAGGAAAATGCCATAAATTACAAATGACCAACCGCCAACAGCAAAAAGGAGCAAGCCTAAAGCAACCTGTAGCCAAACAAAGTTACTATTCAACCACCGATAGTAAGGAACTCTGTCGATATCGGGAGCATATTTTTTATAAGATTCGTATTCAAAAAATTCTGGCTTTTGATATATCAGCCACAACATATGACTCCACCAAAATCCTTTATTAGCAGAGTGGGGATCTTTATCATCAACTTCAGCATGGGCGTGATGCAGACGATGTCCTGCCACCCAGAAAATCGGTCCTCCCTGCAAAGCTAAGGCACCAATAGTTACCAAAATATATTCCAGCCATTGAGGAACTTGAAAACTGCGATGGGTCAATAAACGATGATAAGCCAAGCAGATGCCAATACTACCACATAACCAGTGAAGAAAAATTGCTACTCCTAGAGCCGACCAGGAAAAGAACCAGGGTGCTGTTAGTGCCAGAACATGAAAAGCTCCAAACACCGAAATATTTAACCAGGATAGTTTAAATTCTGGCTTGGTTGAAGGAGCAATCATTTGTTGTGTAGTCATTATAAATATTCCTCATATGAATATATAAAATTGGGTTTGTAAAGGCGATTGGCAGAGCCAGCGCGCAGAGCGCGATCGCATCTTTAACAAGAGCTATATTTCGCTGCTTGTTTGAGTTGTTGTTTATTTTGCAAGTGTCACTTACATTTCTAAAGGTAGCAGTTATTATATTAATAGTGCAAGCGTTACTTACATTTTCTTTCTTTAGTCTTATACATATCGTCCGAAGCAAACAAATAAGAGAAATGGCAACTACCCAAACTTTTGATTATGCCTAGCAAACGAAAATCGACCAAAGCTCGTTTAATTGAAGCTGCATTAGATTTATTCGCCGAAAGAGGAGTTACAGAAACTACTACTAAAGCAGTTGCCGAACGCGCCAATGTCAATGAAGTTACTTTGTTTCGCAACTTCGGCAATAAATATCGCTTGTTACTTGCAGTAATCGAAGATTCGGCAGTATTTGCCAAACTAGTTCACGCTTTGGTAGAAAAAGCCAACAGTAAAGAAACTGTAGCCGAATTTTTACAAGAATATGCCAAAGAAAGTTTGAATACCCTTGAAAAAGCTCCCGATCTAGTTCGCTCTGTAGTAGGAGAAGCAGGCAACTACCCAGTAGAAAACCGTTTGGCACTGGGAAAGGGATTTGCTGAAGCTAATAAATACGTAGCAGATTGTCTGGCAGAAGCGATCGCCGCTTCGGGAGCGGAAAGCCATTTTAGCGCCGAACAAATTGTCAGTTTGCTAAATAGTTTTTTGTTTGGTTACTTTACGATTAAATCTACTGCTGAAGGCTATTTGCTATGGGATAATGACGATGAATTCATCGAGAGCCTGACTGCCTTATTTTTGCAGGGAATTATTGCCGCTAAAGAGCATCCTGCAACTACTTTAAAATTTGAAGCGATAGAAGATTTACCCGCCAATTTAGTGCGATCGCTCTTGCTTCAGGCAAAAAAACTGGGAAAACAGGAATATGCCATAGTTTACGTACTGTTTGGTGCTGGTTTAACAGTAGAAGAAATAATCAATCTGGAGCGATCGCATTCTTTAGTCGAACCCCAACAGCATCTTCTACAAATTAACGACGGCGCAGTACGGCGCGTTCCGCTCAATCACTGGATAATGGGATTTCGCTATGGTTCGCCAACTGCTAATCCTCTAACCAGGTGGCTTAAAAATCGCAAAGACGAGCGAGCGGCTTTATTTATCAATGACTCGGAACAACCGCTCTCAGAGTTAGAATTACGTAATATTTGGCAGCTTGTAGCGGCAGATTTACTAACGCCTTTGGGAAAAGTCCCTACTGTAGAACAAGCACGTCAGACTTGGTGTGTCGAGATGTTAACCAAAGGTATCGGCTTGGAAGACCTAAGTATTTTGAGCGGCATGACCATCAAACAACTGCGACCATACGCTCAAATTGCTAGAGAAAAAGCGGCGATCGAACAAGCTACAAATTTAGACCGCAAACCATCTATTTAAAGCAGGGGGAGTTGAGGGCAGGGGAAGACTTTTTTAAGTAGCAAGTAGCAAGTTTTCTGTTCCCTATTTCCCGTTTTCTATTTCCTCATAGCTTCTTAATTAATACAGTTCCATAACCTTAGTAATATTTAGGCGCGATCGCACTTCTAAAGTTAGAGAAGAGCTATGTCCCAAATTATAATGCTGCGCTGCGGCACAACCAATCATGGCGGCATTGTCGGTACAGAGCTTTAATGGGGGAAAATAAACCTGAAGCTCGTGTTTTTGCGCTGCTGCCAGTAAATGCTCTCTCAAGCCACTATTTGCCGCTACACCACCACCAATAGTAATAGTTTTGACTCCATAATCTAAAGCACATCTAACGCTACGCTGAGTCAAAACTCGCGCCACCGTTTCTTGAAAGCTCGCTGCTAGGTCGTTAACGGGTATTTCGCCTCGTTTTTCTAGTTTTGCTATCAGCCTCATTACTGCCGTTTTCATGCCGCTAAAGCTAAAGTCATATGGATGAAAGCCACCATTTGGTAGAGATATCTTGCCTTCTGGTAGTTTGAAAGCTTGAGGATCTCCCTGACGCGCTAGTTTATCAATGACAGGACCACCTGGATAACCTAAATTTAGTAATCTCGCCACTTTGTCAAAAGCTTCTCCTGCGGCATCGTCTCTCGTCGAACCTAGTAGTTCGTATTTACCATAATCTTTGACATGAATTGTGCTGGTATGACCGCCAGAGACTAAGAGACACATAAAAGGAGGCTGTAATTTGGGTTGAGCCAGATAAGCAGCATAAATATGACCCTCTAAATGGTGTACCCCCAAAAATGGCTTATTGTGGAGCATAGCCAGGGTTTTAGCTACGGCAACACCAACTAGTAAAGCACCTACCAAACCAGGAGTACAGGTGGCGGCGATCGCGTCTATTTGCTCCCAGTCTAATTGCGCTTCTTTTAGAGCGCGATCGATTTCGGGGTTAATAATTTCTAAATGTTGGCGCGAAGCTAATTCTGGTACTACGCCACCATATATTCGGTGTAATTCAATTTGCGAAGATACAATACTACTTAAAACTTCACGGTTTTTTACAATTGCTACCGCAGTTTCGTCACAACTTGTTTCGATCGCTAAAATAGTTGCCATCCTTTGATAATGTCTATCTAGAAGAACATCTTGGTTCGATTTACGGGCGACACAAACCCTCGAAATAAATTCGAGGGACGCGCCCTCACAAACACGATTATCCTGTAACTAAAGGAAACAGATTTATGCAAAGATTATTTGCTTTAATACTTGTTGTCACCTTGTGGTTTGGCGTTATGCCTGCTGCCAATGCTGCTGAAGAGGTAGCAAATCTAACACCCTGTGCGGAAAACCCTGCTTACCAACAAAGAGCGCAAAATTTCCGTAACACTACTAGCGATCCCAATTCTGGTGCTATGAGAGCCGAACGTTATGCTGAAGCTCTTTGTGGACCCGAAGGCTATCCACATTTAATTGTAGATGGTCGCTGGTCTCATATGGGAGATTTCTTTATTCCCAGCGTTCTCTTTCTTTATATCGCAGGCTGGATCGGCTGGGCTGGTCGCTCTTACATAATTGAAGTTAGAGACGATAAGAAAACAGAAATGAAAGAAATCATTGTCGATGTACCATTGGCACTGAAAAAAATGATTGCCGAAGGTCCACTATGGCCAGTATTGGCTTTTGGTGAATTTACCAGCGGCAAATTAACCGCTAACGACAACGAGATTCCCATATCCCCTCGTTAGATTGTCCCTTAGTTTATTTAAATGGAGAATATTTTATGGAAGGATTACAAAAGTTTCTTTCGACAGCACCAGTTTTGATTATGGTTCTGCTAACGGTTACAGCCGGAATTTTGATTGAGTTCAATCGCTTTTTCCCCGATTTGCTGTTCCACCCTTTAAATACCTAGTAGAGGGAGTTTTTGGCGATCGCATCGCTAAAAAGGCTAATTGAGTTTATGGAAGACGGCGATCGCCGTCTTTTTTTTAAAGTCTTTCAGCGATCGCTGAGAATTTTGCTACTACATTTTCTATAAACCTAGTCGATTGATTGTTAGAAGAAGTTAACTCGAAACTTGTCATTCTATGATGAACCAATCAAATTCAAATAGATTGATAGTAAGAGGCTGGCGTTGGCATTTGCCTCCTAAGCCTTGGCGATTTTTGTTTATTACTGTATTAGTCATCGGAATATTTTTTCGCTTTGTCAATCTCGATCGCAAAGTCTACTGGTTAGATGAAGTAATTAACTCAATTCACAGTGCTGGTTATTCAAAAGAAGATGTTGTCGAACGGGTAATAGCTTGGAAAGATAAGAATATTACGATTAGTGACTTACATAAATATCAATATCCCAATTTAGAAACTAACTCTCTTGATGTAATCAGAGTGTTAGCAACTACCGAACCTCAAAGCCCTCCTCTTTATTACTTATTTTCTAGATGGTGGACACAGTTGTTCGGCTCTTCAGTTAACGTGCAAAGAAGTCTATCAGCTTTTATAAGCTTGTTAGCATTTCCTAGCATGTATTGGCTCTGCTGGGAATTATTCGGCTCATCGCTAGCAGCATGGATCGGGGTAATTCTTATTGCTATTTCTCCTTTCCATCTTATCTATGCCCAAGAGGTGCGAATGTATGTACTATGGACGGTAACTATTTTAGTCTCTAGTGCTTCACTGTTACGAGCAACTCGACTGCAAAGAAAACGAGATTGGGTTATTTATGCAGTAAGTTTAACTATAAGTCTCTATACATTTCCTTTGTCTATTTTGGTTGCACTCGCTCACGGAATTTATGTAGCAATAGCTGAAGTTCCCAATTTTTTCAAGCGTAATACTCGTAGTAGAAAAACGTCGCTTCAAATTAGTAAAACATTCCTTAATTATTTTATCGCCTCAATAGTCAGCATTGTTGCCTATGCACCCTGGATAGTTTTTCTGTTCCAGATTGATGAAACAAAAATGGGAGCTTGGAGACAAAGTATATTAACATTTTCAGATTTATTAAAGTACTGGCTCATCCAAACATCTCATATTTTTGCCGATATAAATCCTGAATACCGTACTGTTATCGAAAAGTTATACGATCCTTTGAATTTCTATCCAATGATTTTTATCTGGGCGATCGTATTGTATTCTCTTTATTTTTTAATTCGTAATTCTCCTAAATCAATTGGGACGTTTATATTGTCTTTAACTTTAACTACAGCTTTAGCACTAGTCTTACCAGATTTGATTTTAGGAGGTAGACGCTCTACTGTTACAAGATATTTAATCCCTTGTTACATAGGAATTGAGCTATGTATAGTTAATCTAATTTATTATCGAATTGCCGGTCGGATAACTACAATCTTGCCTAAAAAAATTTGGCAGTATATGTTTGCAGTAATTTTATCATTAGGAATTATTTCCTGTTCGATAATTTATACATCGCAGTCCTGGTCAAATAAATTTTTCAACTATCAAAACGTTCCTATTGCCGCTGTTATTAATAATGCAGAAAATGCTTTATTTATTTCTAATTTCGATTCGGCAACTAAATTAGCAAATTTAATTTCAATAAGCCATAGTATAAAAAGCAAAGTTACAATTCGCTTATCAGATAAACTCTATCTTAGAAAAAGCGATCGCAATTTTAAAAACATATTTTTACTCAATCCTCCATACGAATGGCTAAACTCAATTGAGAAAAAAAACGAGTTTGAAGTCGAAAAAATTTATCGAGGAAAAGCCTCAGACGACACTACTTCCGAATTTAATTTTAGTCTAGTGCGTATTCTGTAACTAAATGCCGAGCTTTTCTGGCAAAAATAATAATTATCAATAACGCGGACGGTTTTCTGCTTTATTAAAACTGCCCGATCGCTTTGATATTGTTTTCCTAGCACTAAAACAATATTTATTATTGCTCGATTAAAAAAAACTCAATTACAAGCTGCTAGAATTGAGACTTTCTGCTTCTTCTGGTGTCTGAGGAAGATGTAGTCCGCATTCTTGCTTGAGACCATGAAAACGTGTATCGCGATCGCTTTCGTCATCTGCCATTAATGGACGGCTGGAATGCCAGTCTCCAACCGTTACATAACCGCGATCGAAATAAGGATGATAGGGTAGGTCGTGTTTGGTTAAATATTGATAAATATCTCGCGAATTCCAGTTTAAAATCGGATAGATTTTATAAATGTCTCTTTGTAGTTCGATGCGGTCTAGGCTTTCGCGGTGTTGAGTCTGATCTTTGCGTAATCCAGCCAACCATGCCGTAGCCTGAAGTTCTTTAAGAGCGCGCTGCATGGGTTCGACTTTACGGATGCGATCGTAGCGATTTAAAGCGTCTAAATCTTCTTGTTCCCACAGCTTGCCGTAAAGTGCTTCCATTCGCGCTGGAGAGAGTGAAGATTGATAGACTTTAAGATTCAACTTTAGTCTTTTTGTTAGTTCTTCGGCGAAACGATAGGTTTCTGCTGGTAAATAACCCGTATCTATCCAAATTACTGGCAAGTCGGCAACGACACTAGTGACTAAATGCAGCATTACTGCCGATTGAATACCAAAGCTAGTCGTCATGACCAATCCCGCACCAAAAGTATTAGCACTCCATTCAACCGTAGTAGTTGCTTTAACATTTTTAAGTTTCTGATTTGCAGCGAATAAATCTACTTTTGGGGCGAGAGATATAGCAGTTGTCATAAATTATATTTCCCTGGGGAACAAATATATACAGTTAGCCGCTTCGACTGAACCAACGATATACAAGTTTGAATATATCAAATTTTATTGTGCCACAGTATAAAGTCAAATCCGTAGAACAATTTTTGCGAAGACACCGAACTGTTAATTCGGTTATCTCCAACAAAAATACCAGCTGTAGCGATTAAAAGAATTTAGGTAGTAACTGCGGTGGGCCATAAAGACTGCAACTCTTTGGGAAACATTTGAGCCACTTCTTCAATTTCTCCTGCCGTTACCCAATCTGAAAGGGTAGCGAATACTCCTTTGAGCAAAGTTTCAATTTCGATCGGATAGTCGCCTTCTGGAAGATTATCGCGTACGTTCTGGATATATGCCTCAAAATCGCGTTCTTTAGTAGGAGTATCGCTGGGTTTCCAACCCTCGTAGTAAAAGCCAGCGAGTAGAATGGGAAGTTGCGCTCCTAACTGAGCGGCTTCTTCTACGGGCAGGCGATCGCGCAAACTTTTAAAGGCGGCTCTAATACCTATAAATACAACATGCTTGTCTTCAATACCGATCTTTGCTCCCACGTCGTTAATAAACTGATTGGTTTTTTGTAAGGTGCGATCGAATACTGTCAATCCTGTAGCAGACATAAATAATTAACTGATGTGTGTGATTTTCTCTGTTATCTTGACAAAACCAGTTTTTGGCTTGCTTCTACCTAAATGTAGATTTATTAAGCTGGTGAAGAAAAAAACGCGAGAGTCAACTACTAGAAACTCTCGCGTTATTAAATGGACTAGCTCTATAGCAGAAACTATACTTTAGCTACTTCCTCTTGTTTCGCCATCAGTTTTTCATAGGTTTCGCGCATTTTCAAACCAACCAATACTTGGAACAAGCCAGTACCATTTTTAGAACCAGGGTACTCTTTATGCTTGAGAATTAATTCGGTCATTTCGCCGTAGTGATCTGTACCCGTTTTACTAAGATGGCTTTCGATATAGATCATTTCTTCTAAGTTATCGAATTGACCATCTACTTCTAAAATCGATACTTCGTGACCGTAAAAGCTATCGGGTCCATAATACATTTTGATTCCTGGATAGGCACAGGTAAGTTTGCGTCCGCAGGGTCGCCAATCAATAGTAGAACCTTCATCAAACAAATAAACAGGCTCGAAAGTTTCTACACCTTCTTTTTGGATCAGACGTACTTTGATTAAATCGCTTTCTTTAGCAGCTTCTGGATCTAGAAGTTCGGTAGGCCATACCTGAATGACTACATCGGCATATTCTCTTTGAGGTTCGATGTAAGCTTTAAAATCTGGTTCACGCGATTTAATTGAAGCCATTACGTCTTCGTAGGTATGTCCCCTCTCGGACATATCACGCTGAACTTTCCACTGAACTTTAACTTCGTCGCTAATGTCGAGATATACGCCAAAATCTACCAAAGAACGGACTCGCTCGTCGTAGAGAGGATGAAGACCTTCTATTACTACGACTTTGTTAGGCTCTACTCGTTCGGGAGGATCGAGTTCGCCAGTTTCATGGTTGTAAATTGGTTTGTCGATCGCTTTGCCTTCTTTGATAGCTTTGATTTGTTCGTACATCAAGTCAAAGTTATTGGCTTTAGGATTTAAAGCAGTAACTTTAGCTTTTTTTCTGCCCTCGCGATCGAGGCTATGATAGTCATCTAAACAGATTACAGTCATAAATTCTTCACCAAATAAATCTGTCAGACGACGGAGAAATGTCGATTTGCCACAGCCAGAGTCACCTGCAACTCCAATAAGTACCACTCGGTCTAAATCGGCGGTCATAAATTTCCTCTTTTACAAAACTAAACTAATCTTTTGTTTTTCTTTATATAAGCTAGCTTATCGCTCCTTGCCGTACGAAAGCAAAAAATCTACCTTCGACGCTAAAGACTACTGTTAAATGCCAAACTCGAAGCTCGATTTAAAGCTAGTAATTGTATTTAACATTAACTGCTATTATGAAAAGATATTATCAGATGGTATTGCTCTCTACAAGAAAGATTGTCAACAATCTAATCCGAACAATTGGTTAATTTATTAAAAAAATTAAAACTGATGCAAGAGGCACAAACTAACTAACGCAATCGAGCTATTGTATAACCAAGGTTTGAAACTCTATCGTCTTAAATGGAATATAGAATACAGGAAAAAATTTATTATAAATTAAACTGTAGCAGTCTCTCAGTGATAGGCTATTAATACAGTACAGCCGCTCTAAAATTATTATTTTTAGTATTTTTACTAAGTCAGAGATTATTCCGTCTTAAACAGATGGAGTCTTATGGACGGCAGTGACTTGAAAGAAGGCTGACTCAGTTAGCTAAAGCAATGTTTCTAACGACGGAGCTATTAGTTAACGGTTCTGAGGCTTCTGGCCTCCCTGCGATCGCGAACGAGCGATCGGATTTTGGATACTTCTTCGGCAAACGCGTTCGGCTCTGATTTCGTCAGAATCAGTTTTGCTTTTGATGCAAGATGCTCGATCGCTGACAATAATTATCTCAAGAACGGTTCTGTAAAGTATTTATTAGACTGAATTTAAATTGGGGGATTAATTTCCAATCGATGTACAACTCCAACGCAGCAGCATTAAGCAGCAATACGGAATATAAAAATCGCTTATTTGTATACGAGGTAGCAGGATTATCTCAAAACGGCAACAGTAGCGATATTCAGGCTCCTATTCGTAATAGTGGCACCATTTATATTACTGTGCCTTACAACCGCATGAATCAGGAAATGCGGCGGATCAACCGTTTAGGTGGCGAAATTGTCAGTATTAAGCCTCTTAACGGCGAATCAGCCAAAGAAGCAAATAAAACTGGCTCAAAACAGCAAACCAACAGTAACAATGGTAAATCAATGACTCAAGCGAAGGAAGAAAAGAAAAAAGTTCCAGTCAATATATATAGTCCTAGAGATCCTTATATGGGTAAGTGCGTTGAAATTTACGATCTAGTAGATGAAGGCGGAATTGGAACTTGCTGTCATATGACTTTCGATATCTCTGAAGGAGATCTTTACTATTTAGAAGGACAAAGTATCGGTATTATTCCTCCAGGAAAAAATGAAAAAGGCAAGCCTCATAAATTGAGACTTTATTCGATTGCTTCAACTCGACATGGAGACAACCTAGATGACAAAACCGTATCCTTATGCGTTCGGAAACTAGAATACGATCATCCAGAAACGGGCGAGCATGTCGAAGGGGTTTGCTCCAGCTTTTTGTGTGGACTCAAGCCCGATGACGAAGTAGCAATTATGGGACCTGTAGGAAAGGAAATGCTGCTTCCCGATGATGAAGATGCCAATATTATTATGATTGCTACGGGTACGGGGATCGCTCCATTCCGTGCTTATTTATGGCGCATGTTTAGAGAAGGCGATCTCAACCCCGACTATAACTTCAAAGGCTTTGCCTGGCTATTTTTTGGTATTCCCAAAACAGAGAATATTCTCTATAAAAAAGAGCTAGAAGAAATACAGAAAAACCATTCCGATAACTTCCGCATGGATTATGCGATTAGCCGCGAACAGAAAAATTCCGAAGGCGGCAAAATGTACATCCAACACCGTATTGCCGAACATGCCGACGAACTGTGGAAATTAATTCAAGATCCCAAAACTCATACCTATATTTGCGGACTTAAAGGTATGGAAGACGGTATCGATGAAGCTTTAGCAACCGCAGCTGAAAAAAGCGGTACCAATTGGGAAGAATATCGCAAGCAAATGAAAAAAGACGACCGCTGGCACGTAGAAACTTACTAAGGTTTTAGACACTAGCCGATCGCATTTATATCCAGGAAGCACAAACTTTCCTGAAAGTTTTAAATTTACAGCGCATCTACTATCTATATAGTTAGACGCGCTATTTTTTTGCTATGCTGAGGCGAAAAGCAAAGCGCCGTAAAAGCTACAAACACTGTGGTCAAAACCAGACAACGAAAAATTTTAGGAATCGATCCGGGAATTGCTATTGTCGGGTTTGGTACCATTGTCTGTCAAACAGCAGATCTGAGCTTGACTACCAGTTCTCCGATTAAACAAGTTTGTCAAGCCAAATCATTGAGATCTCCTAGCCTACTGGATTTTGGCACAATCGAGACACCTGCTAAAACTCCATTTGGCGATCGCCTCTGCACGATCTACGAGGATTTGCAAACTTTGATTGCTGAAATTCGCCCCGATTTGGTAGCAGTTGAAAAGCTATTTTTTTACCGCATGAGCCATACGATAACTGTCGCTCAGGCAAGAGGTGTTTTGATGTTGGTGCTGGCACAGGCAAATATACCTTATGTCGAGTTTGCCCCGCCTCAAATCAAGCAAACTCTAACAGGGCATGGCAATGCCCCCAAAATCGAAGTTCAAGAAGCGGTAGCCAGAGAATTAACCCTCGATTTTATTCCTCGTCCCGATGATGCAGCAGATGCGCTGGCGATCGCCCTGACGGCTTGGTTTCACGAATCTACAATATCGTAAGACCGCTTTATATGACATTTTTCACGTAAGTATGACATTTTTTACGCAAGCAAGATTTATTTTACAGATACAACTCCAATTGTGTATAATCACTGAAAAATCCAATTCACTATGTTATAAATATAAGATTTTTATTAGGTGTAAATAAAGCAATTTAAGCCTCATTTAGTAATAAATTTTACTAGTAACTTACTAAACACTTAAGTATCTAACAATCAAATCTACCGCTAAAATATATTGCCAATTGTCAAAAGCCAAAAAACAAATATTCCCACGAGAACTATCTATACAACTGCAGGCTAACACTTTGACCGAAGCCTATGAAATGAGTTTTATTTGCTCAATTAATCAATTAAGAAAGCAATCCAAGTATGCTGGAAAACTATACATCTACCACTAGCGAGCAGAGTAGTAATTTCTTCAGCCAAGAAGTTGATAAAAGCCGTGTGGTCAGGGATCTTCGCTCTCCTGGCTTTTTTAAAATAGCCATTCATCAGCTTATATATTTGGCTAAAGTACTAATTCTAATTTTGCTCGACAATTTGGGTTTGGCTGTAGCATGGCTAATCTCGGAAAATATGCGATTTTTGGCTTCTGAGAAGATTACTATTGATAACAGTCCGAACGATTTAATTATTCCTGCCATAATTCTCAATTTATGCTTTTTTATAACCTGCGGTTTATATGGCAAAAACGATCGCAGCAGAAATTTTATTGATTTGATTAAGGCAATTACTTTTACTCACATAGTTTTGCTGTCGGTTGCTTTCGAGTACTGCGATCCCAACTGCTTTTATCAGTTGCTAGCGGCATGGTTTTTGACTGTAGTGCTAACTAGCATGCAGCGTCTATCACTATTTAGTTTGGTATCTTATTTGCGCCGCCAGTATTCTCCGTTGAGATTCAAAATAATGCTGTTGGGCGATCGCGAAGATATTGCCAAAACCGAAGCTCTGTTGGAAGGCAATACTATGTTTCAAGTAGAAGCCAAGCTGGATTTATCAGAGTTTCGTCAACGTGACGGATTGACTATTGCTTTAGATAAGATCGATTATCGCAACATAGATGAAATCTTTATTTGTTCCTGGGAGCAAATTAAAGAGTCAACAAGCCTGTTTTGGAAGTTAAAATGCACTGGAGTTGATTGGCGCATTATCCCCATCAACTTCAAAGTACCCCAACACAGAAAAAACATCGTTACGGTAAAAGGAATCCCCACAATCAAATTCCACAATCCCACACTTATTGGCATCGACTTTTTTAGCAAACGTGTGTTCGATCTTGTGGTTTCATCACTACTGCTATTAATTTTAGGATTACCAATGCTGATAATAGCCTTGGCAATCAAACTCGATTCTTCAGGTTCGATTTTTTACAAGCAAACTCGCGTTGGCTTAAAGAATGAGCATTTTCAAGTCTGGAAATTTCGCACGATGGTAGAAAATGCCAGCCAGCTACAGCAACAGCTAGAAGCGCGAAACGAAATTAAGGGAGGCGTCTTATTTAAAATGAAAGACGATCCTCGAATTACTAGAGTTGGTAAGTTCTTACGCAAGTACAGTCTTGACGAATTGCCCCAATTGTTTAACGTGTTGCGGGGAGAAATGAGTTTGGTAGGTCCTCGCCCTTTACCAGTTAGAGATGTAGCAAAATTTTCTCGCAATCATTTTTTTCGTCACGAAGTTTTACCAGGAATTACGGGACTATGGCAGGTAAGTGGGCGATCGGATACAGATTCAGAAAATGTTTTTAACTTAGATTTTGAATATATTCAAGATTGGTCTTTGGCATTAGATTTTAAAATCTTATTGCGAACTGTAGGAGTGGTGTTCACTAGCAAAGGTGCTTACTAGCGAGGTAAGAAAATATGCAAAATATTTTAGTTACAGGGGGAGAGGGTTACATTGGTTTTCATGCCGTTAGAGAACTCCAACAAAGTGGTTTTCGAGTAATAGTTTTAGACAATCTGGTTTACGGACACCGACATATAGTACAAAAAGTCTTAGAAACCGAACTGATTGTTGGTGATGTCAGCAATCGCGCTTTATCAGACAAAATTTTTCCTGAATATACCTCTTTAGAACAGTGAATCTCTCATGCCTGGCAGTGGCATCTACAACAACATGGTCAACCAATAACAACCTGAGAATAATTTATAAGCTATTCAAAGTATTATGAAATAATTTGTTAACCAACTTAAATCAACAAAAAAAACGAGGATAGGGCTGAAGAAATTTTAAAAGTTTTGATTTTAGATATTATTGCATCTAACTCGTTCCAGCTAGTTTAAAAATTCAGACGTGGGGATAGTAAAATTTAATGGATTCTAACGCACATTTAGATGAATATATTGATTTTCAGAAATACTGGCTAGTTCTGAAGCGACGCTGGATACCTGCCGCAGCTATTTTTGGTGGTGTAGTAGGTCTTTCCATTTTATATGCCCTATCACTGGCTCCAGTTTATCAAGCCGAAGCCAGATTATTAATTAAAGCCGATCGCAGTGCCAAACTCACAGGTTTAGAAAACGGTACGGGAGAAATTGAAGGTTTGACTACCGATAGCAATCCCCTGGCGACAGAAGCTCAAATAATACAATCTCGACCCATCGTAGATAAACTGATTGAAGAGCTAAATTTGAAAGATGACGAAGGCGAACCTTTAAAATATAAAAAATTTGCCGAGAAATTAAAAGCTACTCCCGTTACGGGAACAGATTTATTAGAAATAACCTATAGCAACGAAGATCCAAAGCTGGCAGCAAATATCGTCAATAAAGCGATCGAACTATATATAGAAGACCATACTTTAAATAATCGTTCTGAAACTGCTTCAGCCCGAAAATTTATCGAACGTCAGCTACCTCAAGTTGAAACTCGTGTTAGAGAAGCAGAAGAAAATCTTCGACGCTTTAAAAATCAAAATGGCATTGCTAGTTTAGACGAAGAAACAACTGCAAATATTGGTTCGCTATCTATGGTTGCCAATCAAGTAGATGAAATAGAAGCGGAACTAGAAAATGTTAATGCTCGTTACGAACGGCTTCAAAGTCAGTTAAATATGAGTTGGCAAGAGGCATCAGCCGTTAGTTCCTTAAGTGAATCTCTAGCAGTACAGAGAGTTTTAGCGCAGCTTCAAGAAGTAAAAGTAGCACTGGTACAAGAGCGCAATTATTTGTCCGACCTGGCACCACAAGTTATAGCTCTCAAAGAAGAAGAAGCGGATTTGACTGCCCTGTTAGATCGGCAGATAGCTAACACTTTAGGTAGCGAGCAGCAGGCTTTGGTCGATAATGTTAATATTTTAGGTCTAGGAGAGCTAAAGCAAGCGCAAATTGCCGAGTTTGCCAACTTAGGACTTAAAAAAGAAGGATTAGAAAAGAAACTCAGAAATTTAAAAAATACCTACGACTCCTACCAGCAAAAGTCCGATACTCTGCCTAGTTTGCAGGAACGACAAAGAGAACTCATGCGCCGCGTAGAAGCTTCCCAATCTACGTATCAAACACTGTTGAGTAAGTTGCAAGAAACTCAAATTAGCGAAGAGCAAAATATTGGCAATGTTCGAGTAGTTTCCGAAGCAGTTGTTCCAGATGAGCCTGCAGGTCCTAACAAAATATTGATTGTAGCTGGTGCTGGAATATTTGGAGCTTTACTCGGTGCTGCGGTTGCCTTTTTACTAGATATAAAAGATAGAACGATTAAAAACACTCACGAAATAGAGTTAATGCTTCCCTATCCTTTGTATGGTATTGTTCCCGACCATAATAAGATTGCTGCCAAAAAACAGTTTTTGCTACCAGATAGCTCCTTTCAGAACACGCCACTATTGACAACTAGCAATTTTTCAGTGTTGCCGATTGAAGAAGCATATCATAATATTCAAGTCAATCTCGAACTGCTAGATTCTAATATAGCTAGCAAAGTTATTGTCGTTACTAGCGCAACTTCGGGTGAAGGTAAATCTTCAGTTTCGGCTAATTTAGCCAAGGCAAAAGCTCAGTGTGGGGAAAAAGTTTTGCTAATTGATGGAGATTTACGCCGTCCGATGCAACATAGAATCTGGGGCATTTCTAATAATAATGGTTTGACAGAAATTTTAAAACAGCAGGTGGAATGGGAAGAAACTATACAAAATGTAATGCCCAATCTTGATGCGATCGCTTCGGGATTAATTCCAGAACATTCAGTATCATTGCTTAACTCTCCACTAATGAAAGAATTAATTGTCAGTGCAGTTGGTTATTACGATCGCATTATTCTCGATACGCCTCCCTTAATTGGTTTAGCGGATACTAAAATTTTAGGCAAATTAGCCGATAGCATGTTATTTGTCGTCCGTCCTGGTGTAGCAAGTTATGGTAGCATTGCGGCAGCTAAAAAAGCTGTAGAGACTTCAAATTTGAACGTGCTGGGAATTATCGCTAATAGTGTAGATCTCGACCGAGAACCTTATGGTTACGAAGTTTACTATCCAAATAAAAGGTATTTGGAAGCAGCAAGTTAAATCTCTTGCTGCCTGAAATGAATATTTCCAAGCTTTATTCTCTATTTCTTTAGCATCTAATTTTCACGAAAATGCTGGGAGCGATCTATATGCTTCAGGTAGCCAGATTAAAACTACATTTTAGATTTTCAAAGTTGTTGTATAAATTAAAATAAACTACTAAATTTAAGTAGATATTTTGTATAAGTAATATTTTAGCTTTAACAAACAAAACAAGCAGCAATATAAATCTTGAAGACTTAACAAATGTTTCTTCCAAAAAGAAGATTTCCCGAAAAATCTATATTAAATATAGCCATTGCTGGCGGCTCTAATTCACTTATAAGAAATGGTTATACAAAATATTTAAATGATTCAATAGGTCAAATAACTGGAAGACAAACACGTTTAAATTATTATGCAGTAGGAGGTGTAACTAACGTACACGCCTTAGTTCAAAATTATAGATATAGTATTGAAGTAAATAGCGATTTAATTTTTTATGAATATTGTATCAATACTAGACACGCAATCGAAATTAAAAAGTATTCTCTCGAACTAGCTGGAAAAGCTTTAGAAGGATTCATTAGAAGAGTAAAAAATTTAAATCCTCAATGTATTATTATTATACTTATTTTTGGCGTTAATTTAGATGATTATTACGAGAACGACTGTGATGTATCAAATCTGTATGAATTAATAGGTAAACACTACGATATTCCAATAGTTAATTTAACTAGTTTACTAATTAAAGAGCGAGGAATTGATTTTACAAAGTCTCTTTATAATAATAAAGATCATGCTCATTATACTAGACCTTACGGAGTTAAAGTTGTAGCTGACCGAATAGTAAAATACTTAAAAAACTTAGGAATCACTGAAGTTTTAACCTCGAAGGATTATCGCCAAAAAACAGAACTTGAAAATCTGTCAAACATACCCAAACTATATCAGGATAATTTTGAGCAGTTAGCATTTTTAGATTGTTTTCAAGATAATTGTTTTACAGGAAACAAACCAAAAGTATCCGTCTATCAAAATTCTGTGTTTAAAGAACAAAATTATACGATCGATCGAGAAACATCCTTAAATTTTTTTTTAAAGGGAAGATTAGCAGGAATATATATAAAGTCCGATCTAAATGATGGCTTTTTCAGAATAAACTTTAACTCTCAACAACTTGTAACAAGCTCTTTTTCATCTTGGAATAATTATATTAAATCTCAAAATATCAGCTTTATTTCTTTACCTCTATTAAAATTTTCTCCCTCTACCGATTTTAATAAACTAAGTATATCTATATGCCCAGATTATCCCGAAAAATTTGAACTAGACATCTTCAAAACCGTTCCGATGAGAAACAATCCTAATAAATGGAAACTTAACATTATTGGAGTAGCATACATCGGAGAAATATCTTATCTATCTAACTCCTAGAATACATGTAGACACAGATCCAAAGAGATAACATTAATAACACTTCAGAAATTAAAGTAGCCCAAATAGCACCATGCCATTGATATAAGGGAATTAACCAGAAGTTAAGTATTCCATTTAAAATCGCGATCGCTACCTGCATTACGCTTCTGGTACTTTGATAGTTCGCTCCAGTCAGTGTAGAGGCAGCAAAAGAACGTACGGTACTAAAAAAAATAACTGGAGAAAGCCACATTAAAGCAACAACTGAGTCAGAATAGTTAGCTCCAATTAATTTAGGCAACAGAGGTGCAAAAATAAATATACCAGCTATTGCCAGCAAAGAATAACCTGTGGCTAGTGGTAATAATTTTTTACATAAATTGAAGCTACTTTTTATTCCCGCAGTTCCCTGTTGAAAAAAATCTCTAAAAGAAGCTATCAATATCGACTGTAATGGTATTAAAGCTACACTGAGAATATTGTAGGCAGCTCCATATATTCCAGCAGCTTGGGCAGTAGACATTTTAGCCAACATAGATTTATCCAAATCATTATAAATATTTTGAGCGGATACATCTATAGAAAAGGCGAATCCTTGACGCAATTCTTGAGTAACTTCAGGCAACTTAAATCGAGGATATCCGATTATTTTTACTACTAAAATGCAGCTTATTATAGTTGTAACCAAGGTTGCCAAGCAATATAGTATCGACCAAATAAGTAAAGTCGGGAATTCAAAAAAGACTACAAACGCCAGAGAAGCTAAAAATCTATTGATTGAAAGAATTACAATAACTCTGGCTGCATATTTTAACATTCCTACCGATACAAAAGCATCTCTGGCAAGATCGCTGACCTTCATTAAAATAAGGTTTGCTAAAGCCAAGAAAAAAATTGAATAGATAGAAATACCAGAAATAGGAGATACACTGAAGACAATTAAAACTATTAAGATAAATATAGAACCAAAAATTAGCGTCTTGAGAATTGCCGTTCCCCAAGACTCGCCAAATAAACTTTGATTTCTCGAAACGTTTTTAATCAGTATTTCACCACTTCCCCAACTAGCGAAAGGAATAAAAATAGAAATAAATGCAATTACACCAACGTATAAACCATAGCGTTCGGGACCAAAGGTACGAGTTAAAATTACAAAGTAAATTAATTGAACGAATAATCGAAATGCGAAAGACTGAATGAGTATGCGCGTATTGTTTAAAATAGTGTTTTGAAAAAGCTTATTCCAAAGCTGCCGAACCTTGTTTTTATTCATTAAATTTTGTATTTACTTTAGTTAAGTTGAGTGAATAAATAAACGCCATAGAAATTATCCAGTTAATACTATTAATAGTCAAAAATGAAACTTCGGTAAAGTTAAAAAATACAGTATATGAAAAAAAAGAAAAGATCCATAACATTCTTAAATCTTTCGATATTAAATAATTAAATAGAGCTTTACCTATATTTTTAAAATATCCTACAACAAAAATAAAACATCCTACGAATCCTATGTTCAACCATAATTGAATATAGCCATTATGCGCGTGAACTGGTCCCCAGTCTTGTACTTGCCATAAAAGCTCTGTCTCCTGGTGTGAAGCCGAGAAAAACGAACCATAACCATAGCCAAACCAAAATTTTTCTCGCATAAATTTCCACAAAATACCCCAGAGAATAGTCCTTCCAGATAAGGTAATGTCTCTATTGTTAGCATCTAAAAAAGCATTAAAATTGATTGCTATAATAGATAAAAGCCCAAAAGCTAATAGTAAAAATATTAAAATCAGTAATACTCCAGTTTTAGATTTTAAGGATAAATATTTAAAGTTTTGAAATATAATAAAAACTATTATTACGCTCAACAAAGACGTAGCAGAATCTGAATAATATACTAATATCACTGATAGTAAACAACATAATTGCATAACAAACTTATATTTTTTTGCTGTTTGAGCGAGATAGTAAAAGGTCATAAAACTAATAAACATATTTCCACCTAGTCCGTTTTTGTGGAGATAAATTCCCTGCCAAGCTCCAACAATTGCATCTGTATTCATAACTCCATATTCTGGCAGCAAAAACACAAACATATAATTTAAGATTATGGATATACCGTATGTCCAACCCATTAGTTTTAGTTGGCTGTCAAAACTATAGTGAGAACCAAAGTAAGTTGCAAAAATAGTAGAACCAACTAAGGCAAAAATTTTTCTAAAAGCAATATCTGGAACTGAAGACCAGGAAACAGAAACTATTGCTAAAGTGACTATTAACAAAATCCAAATATTTTTTTTGATGGCATAAAAAGTTTCTTGCCAACGAAATACTAATAGAAAAAAATTTACAAAATAAATTAATAAGCCAATAAAACGAAGTAAAGCACTATCTTTATCGGGACTCGATTCAGACTCTTGTCCAAAAACAAGCACAAAAAATGCTTGGGAGAAGAAAAACAGCGAAATAGATACAAATGCATTTTCTAAAAACTTTAATAGTTTGCTCATAAACAAAAACTTATAATAAAAAAATTATTTATTTTGAACGAACTAGGTGATTGTACTCTAATTATTTTTTTAGATTTTATATAGTACATACTTTTCCTGAAAAATACTGATGTCGTTTTTTATATAGAGAAAGCTATGCTTTTTAATGTAAAGTTAGTTTCAGCTTAAAAGATAACTCGATGACTAACAGGGAACAGAAAATTAGACGACGTTCGTTATTATTAGGATTAAGTGCTCTAGGTGTTACTCATTGTGTTAATCTTGCTAAAGACTATAGAACATCTGAAGTAGAGATACAACAATCGAGTGAATATTTAGATACCATAGCCTCATTTGAAAGTACAAAGAGTTTGCAGCAGCTTGCTGCTTCTAAAGGCTTGATTTATGGTGCTTATCCTCAAAAATCGTACGCTAATTTTGTAGGAGGCAAACCATTTAAATCCACTTATATCCGAGAATGCGCTTTATTAGTTGCAGGATTTTTTGGAGTTTCTGTCGGTCCTGTATCGAAAAACACCTACAATTTTCGGGAAGCCGATTCTTTTTTTAATTTTGCTGTCAGACATAAAAAAAGATTTCGAGGTCATCCTTTAATATGGAATGAATTTAATTCTCCTTGGTTAGTAAACAAGTTTAATGCCTCTAGTACTACCTCGTCTGACATTGAGGCTATTTTGATCGATTCTATAGAAACCATGGTAGGACGTTATAAAGGACAAGTTCATTCATGGGATGTAGTTAATGAAATTATAAATCCCGATGATGGACGAACTGATGATTTAAAAGATACTCTTAAAAGTGGTATTAGAGGTGAGTATTACAGATCTTGGCTGCACTTTCTAGGTCCAAATTATATCGATCTGGCATTTAGAGTGGCAGCAAAAGCCGATCCTAAAACAATGCTTACTTATAATGACAATTCCATCGTGTATGATTTTAATTGGCAAGAAAGAAGAAGAAGAGCAGTTCTCAATACTTTAGAAAAATTAAAAGCTAACGGTACGCCAATTCATGCTTTTGGCATTCAGTCTCATTTGAATGCTAGTTGGAATCAGAATTTTAACGAACGCAAGTTTAGAGATTTTTTGAGCGATATTGCTAGCTTGGGACTAAAAATTATTATTAGCGAATTAGATGTTATGGACCATGAATTGCCTGGCAACATTTCAATTCGCGATCGCCGAGTTGCTAGAGCTTATTATCAATATCTTTCTGTAGCATTAGACGAACCAGCAGTAATTTCGGTTATTAATTGGGGATTGAGCGATAAATTCACCTGGTTATCATATTTTTCTCCCAGAGCCGATGGAAAACCCGTTCGTCCTCTGCCATATAACAAATACATGCGCCGCAAAAGAGCTTGGCAAGCTATAGCTAGAGCATTTAGCGAAGCTCCCAAGCGACCAAAACACGAACAATTCGATCTGATCCCCCAAAGTAAAATCGGTTGATTTGAAGTTTTTACGTCAGCAAAATATTTATTTTTAACTATTACGTTCGACAACACCTTTAAGAAAATTAGGTAAGAATTTTTCGGGTGCTAAAAACTGTTGATAAACCGAACGATTTTCTCTTTTCATTTCGCGAAATTCGCGATCGCTTGTCCGCTCGAAATGTTCTAAAATTATGTCTGCTATTTTTGATAGAGAATCAACAGGAATTTTTATGATATGTAGTTTATCTTCATAAGGAATTACTACATCGGTGTCAATAACCACTGGTATACGACCTGCATTTAGAGCCATATAAAACCGTCCTGAATAATTACCATTAGCTCTCACGCATAAAGCATAGTCGCTCTCGAGCATGTTTTTGATAAATAAATTTTCTAGTAAATTTCGATTGGAATTGTCTCGGTCGTAGTAATCGTCTAGATGATTGGTAATATCAAAACAGCTATCTATTCTTGGATCTGCTTCGAGCAAATTTATTGCTATTGCTCTAAGTTTGTGACTCATACCTTTTTTCAGTCTGATATCAACTCGGCGCGCAATAGCACCTTGAGATAAAACCGACTGAGCTACTGACAAAGGTAAAACTTTCCCAATCTTAAAAAGTTTACCAATAGATGATGTGGTTCCACAAAAACCAACCGCAGGTTTTGAAGATTTAAAACCTATATCTAAAGATTCTAGTTTATCTTTAGTTTTGCCATCGCTCCAATATGGACATTCTGTTTCCAAGGTTTTTTTCAAACTTTTATATAGACCAGAACGTAAAATGTTAGCTGTTGATATGTCTAGAAATACATCTGAATCACTAGTAGCATCAATGACTAAAGGCTTGTTGTATTTAACGGCTTCTTCAGCAGCATCAAACACTGAAGCATCAAAAGCTAGAGTTTCTGGATTAAAAACTTTGTATGGATAGATAGCTACTTGGCAATTTTGTATGGAACTAACTTCTGTCCAGTTGTTTTTTGTAATAAACTCTTCAAATATTTTGTCTCTGTTTTTTGGTCTGAGAGACCATAGTATTTCTACACGAGTATTTTCAGCAGCATTAAAGGTATAAATTTTCATAGTAGACTAAAGCGTAAACAAAACAACCGTATCGATCTATTGAAAATCAACTGCACTGGTTATTAGATGTGACCTTGCAGTGCAACCCCGCGCTGTCGTTTTTACAAGGCTAGGTTTTATTACTAAAGTGAGTAACAGCTTAAAAAGAGTGCATAAGTGAACATTAGCACCAAAAACAATTTACAGGAAACAACTTGTCAGTCAAAAAACAATATTTATATAAATATAGGTTTAGAGGTACTTATGTCAGGAAGTTGGTAATTTTTTACTTATAAAATTAAGTTATAAGGCTGGTAATTCGGTTTGATTAAATTTGCTTGAGAACAGTTATTGAGACTTAAACTGAGAAGCATTCAAACTGGGTATTCTTAAATCAGTGGAATTTACTTTAATGCCTTTACTGTTCCCTGTTCCCTTTCCTGGATTACCAATTTAAAAACATGATAGCTTGTTAGATATCCTTTAAAGATTTAAGCTATACTTTTTAAGTTCGAGTTTCGTATCTCGCTAATTTGAATACTGCTATAGCTATATTTATTTTTCGATTTTGATTTATAAAGTTTTAAAAAGCTTATTTTTATTATGGTTGATAATACTAAAAAAATATTTTTTGTTTGGAAAAAATATCAACGAAGACCTGAAGTTCTAGCACCTTTAGTCAATGCAGAGTTAAAATTTATACCACATTTGTTTAAAAGCAAATATTTGAGAATATTTGACTATTTGTTTAAATTAGTGGTAAATATCAGTCAAATTGTCCGACAAAAACCCGATTTTGTTATCGTTCAATGCCCGCCAACTTATAGTGCTTTGCCTGCTGCCTTAACAGGAACTCCTTACATTATTGATGCTCACAATCCGCTCTTTCAAGTAGAAATGTGGCAAAAGCTACCTGGAGCAAAATATTTGATTCAAAATGCCAAAGCTATTATCGTTCATAATCTAGAAATGTATGAGTTGGTCGAAAAAAAATATACATCCATCCGTCTGTTTAATATTTCCGATCCCATAAAATTTATTGCTGCTGACGACCGCCGACAACGAGACAGCAAGCAAATACTGGTAATTGCTTCTTTCGATCCCTGGGATGAACCAGTAGAACTTTTATTAGAGGTTATGGAAGATTTGACTGAATATAACTTTATAGTTACAGCAGATATCAATAAGTTATCAACTAATATCAGAGAAAAACTTCAGCAGTTAAAAAACGTTCGTTTGACTGGGTTCTTACCTGTTGAAAAATATCACGACATGTTGTGTTCTAGTTTAGCCGCTCTCGTTTTAACAACCAGTGAAGCAACTCAACCGAGCGGTGCCTGCGAAGCTCTATCTTCTAATACACAATTAGTAATTAGCAAAACATCTCTTACTGAAAAATTATTTGGAGAATGGGCAACTTTAGTAGATAATTCTTCAGAATCAATTAAAAAGGCTATAAGAGACTTAACACCTAAAAAAATCGATCTAACTGTATATCGCGATCGCTGGAATTTGGCGGTTGAACGAGAAATTTTAGAACTGGTTGAATATATTGACGAGTTTAAACATCAAAATTAAATATTTTAACCTTTACTATCAAAAAAAAATTTACTTATAACAATAGATTTACACCAATCTTGAATAAAGATTATCTGGTAAATAACTTACTGATAGTTTTTTTGCAGATGCTTTTAGACGATCTAATAATTGAGTGTCGTCCAAAACTTGACTGACGATCTTGACAAAATGATAATAATCGTCAAAAAATAAGCTAGAATCGTGAAATTCTGAAGAAACATTATATTCGCGAGGCAACATTCCTGGTTTAGCTGCTCTCAGCATGTTAAAAATCATACCCGATTCTTTAGTTTGACCGTAAACTTCAGTATTGTTTTTGCTAATAAATTGATTGTTCAGCAGTAAATCGCAATTTGCTATACTTGCGTCAAACTCTTTGCCATAAACAAATGAGTCATGATAATAAACTTGATATCCTGAATCGACTAAATTTGAAATTGCTGCTTTCATTTCTGGTTTTTCGCGCTCTGTAATATATCCTAATAAATGCAAAAATATGCGATCGCGCAAAGTTTCAGAATTTTGTTGTAGAGCTTCAAACAAACTCAAATAGTCACGTTTGGCTTGCGAAATTACTCCAGGTATGCAAATTTTTAGTCGCTCGTTCTCTTGGGAACGATCTTCCATTCCCTCATAAATGGCAAACGGAAAAACTATAATCGGAGATTTGCATGAGTATTTGATTAAAGTGTTTTTTTGTCCTTCACTATGAACTATTAGCTTGAGCTTGTAATAGCGATCGTAGTCATGAAGTATTTTTTTTCTTAGTAGTCGATAGTAGAGATAGTCTCTAACAGTCCTGGCGATTATGCGAGAGTATTGCCGATTTTGATCTTTATTTTTTAAGCTGAGAAGCAAAGTTTTTTTGGCTCGCTCGAAGTCGTCATTATACCATTCTTCACACTGATGTATGTGCAGAAACATTTCCTTAGTTTGCGGTTTAAATCGAGCAAAATCGGTAAAATTATCAAAAATAGTACAAATATGTATGCGGTCAAACGAAATATTTTCTATGTCTTTGAGTAGTTTGTTTAAAGAGCAATTTTTGTCTAATACCACCACACTAGAATTTTCTGGTAAGCCATTTTCATCGAGGGCAAGCTTAATTGCTGATAAAGTATAGACAATTATTTTATTATTTTTATCGCTAGCATAGGTTTTAAGTAGCCCATTTACTGCTGAATAATGATTGGGTTCGCTGACTTCAATTATTCCAATAAGCATGACTATAAAATTACCAACTTGAATATGTATATAAAATGAGTTGTATAGAACATAATGCTGTTACCTCTTTCAAACTATTTATACTTTATATGTTAAATAGTTTGGCAAAAACAAAATAAACAAAATATTAAATTTAATTCAACGAAATTATTGAAATTTATTGCTATCTTTAATCATGAATCACAAAGGTTTTCATGGCAGCTATTAAATACAAGATTTCGCAACATTGATTTTAAATCTTTTAAAATTAGCCATAAGATTCAATTGTTTCTTTGCCATTAGGCATGGTGGGAACAAATTTTCTCCACCCCAAATACTGTAATAAAATATTCCACAAATAAAGAGGATTGAGATACATATATCGTTTCCATAAACGATTTGGCTCTTGAACCAAACGATAAAGCCACTCTAGACCAGCGTTCTGCATCCATACAGGAGCTTGTGGCAGAGTTCCCGCATGAAAATCAAAAGCGGCACCCACAGCTAAAATAGGTATATTTAAAAGATTGCGATATTCATAAGCCCAAGTTTCTTGTCGCGGACAGCCTAAGCCTAAAAAGACGGCATTTGCCCCTGAAGCTTTGATGCGTTCTACAAGTTCTAATCTTTCTTTTTCGGTTAATTTACGAAATTTAGAAGGTTCGACTCCAGCAATTTTTAGTTCGGGGTATAGTTGTTTAAAATTTGCCACTAGCTTGTCTAAAGTTTCTGGTTTGCTACCGTACAAATAAATACTCAATCCTTGTTTGGCAAAAGATTCGGCAACTTTTAAAGTTAGATTGGGTCCATAAACGCGATCGGGTAGTTTCTGATTGTAAAGCCAAGACAATGCCCAACGGACTGGTTGACCGTCGGGAACTACTAAATCCAAACCATTTAAACGCCTCGCATGTAGTGAATCCAAAAATCCTGTCATTACTCCATGTACTGCCAAAGCACTAACTGAATAAGAGTGTCGCTCGGCAGCAGCTGAAACTATACTTTTTACAGCACTTTCATAATCTACTGCGTGAATATTGATACCCAAAACAGAGTATTTACCTTTGTTAATCACTTTTAATACTGACGCTAAAATAATAAAATTTAGTGTATAACACAAATATTTTTTTGTTAATTTTAGCTCCTTACTAAACTTTGTCTGGTTGGTGGGTCGTTTTTTTACAAGCTTTTGTATATGAACAATCAGCCTGACAACAATATTTATACTTACAATTGTTGAGTAATACAAAATTACTAATAATAAAACTGATTTTGTATTAAATCAATTAGATTTGCTCAATTGTCGTTACAAAAGTTGCACGCGTAAAATTATTTCATACTTTTGCCATTTTCAGTGTATTTACCAAAACATTATTCATAAAATATTATAAATACAATTAAATATTTTTCCTTAACCATTAGATTGCGATCCGAGCCATATTCATTTAAAGCGTAAAATAGGTTTTGCTTGACTAACAGCGAGCCAAATGTCTTTAGTTGCTCGTACAGATAACAAAACAGTAATTGCCAATACCTGCCAAGTTAGAATAGTAACGATACTGCGTTCTTCAACTAATATTGCTGCCAGCAAAAGTTCAAATATTAGCAAGCGACACAATCGATCTGGAAATTCGCGTGGGTATGTTATTACTTCAGGTTGCCAACGATAAATAATGTAAGGTATGGAGCGTGAGATTATCTGGGCGACAAACAGCATGGCACCGATTTGATTAGTTATAGCGATCGCCACAAAACCCAAACATTTGGTAGCTTGCAATAAAGGATAGAACCAAATTCTTGTTAGTTTATCGACGTGGTTAAAACTCCAAAATATTACACGCACCAAAACTAGTAAAGCGAACCACGATCCTAGCTTGAGGGTTAGTTCGTTAAATGGAGCTATATTTAGTTGCCAATCGACACTTGCATAATTGAATTGAATCTGACTTAATTCTAATAATATCAATCCTGGAATTGCCAGGCACAAAGCCCAAATCCAAGGCTGAATCAGAGGTATTTTAAATTGAGTTTGTCTGTAGCGATCCGATAGAACGGGTTTTTCTTCAAACTGTTCGCCAATCTTATCGTTTTCCCAATAGCCGATCTCGTAAATGCAATTAAAAGAAACAAGCAATAACGCCATGCTCAGTGAGTGTATTGCGGGATGGTGACTCAACCAGCTAAATCCTAAAATTAAAATTGCTAAATCGTCAGTTAGTACTTGTTTGACAAAATGAGACTGACTAGGACGTTTGATTCGTTCTGAGTAAAAAAAAGGCAGGTACACACCAGCCATCATTGAGACTTTTTTAGTTTCTGGCCAGTTTATCAAACAGGGTTTTGCAACTAAAGAAAGAAGCGGTAAATCATTTATGGAATCGGTAATAAAAACGGCTCTATCGATCGCATCAGAACCGATTCTTGCTTCTACTAAAACTTGTTTTCCTACAAATCGTTCGTAAGGTCCCTGCCAAAAACTGCAAGTAATCAGATCTTGTATTTTTAGAGGAATGTTCTTTAGTATAGGACGAATAATAAAGCCAAAACCCAAAGAGGCAATGATTATTTGACCTGTAGATTGAGTCAAAGCTTCATTAAGCTTGGTATTTTGGTAAAGGCTAGCCAGTCGCCTGGCACGCCATTGCCAAATAATTGGTGTCCAGGGAAAAAGAACCGTCGCAGTTACTACTCTCAACCAATCGCGCGATATTTCTCCCTTAAATTTTTCTGGCAACCAGTTCCAAGGTTGAAGATAATTCATTAGAGCGAGCAAAGCCACTCCGAAAACTCGCGGATATAAAGTATTAAGATATTCTTGAGTTGAATTGCTTAAAAAAAGGGTTTCATCAAAGTCTACAATAACTGGTTTATTGCAGACTTCATGATTTAATAAATCAATCGCTCGCTCGCTCGATTTAATGCAATTTTCATGACATTTTTTAGTCATAAATTTTTTCTAACTTCGTATGTTTTATCTATAAAGCAGCAATTTAAAAGCTTAATTTAAAGGATGAATAACACTCCAGACCGCAAAAAAGCTCTATATTTGGCTTCTCAAAGCTTAATAAATTCAATAAAAGATTATATTATATTACAATTTTAAAATTTTCAATATTATATATAATTTGGTGACAATTTTACAGCTAACAATGTAATTAAAAACACCAAAATACAATTAATTAAAGTATTTTATAATAATTGTTTGAAGCATCTTATTTTAATGTTAATGGCGCTTTGAAGCACGTATTTTTTGTGTAAATTAATTATTTATATAAACTAGTTAAATAAATTAATTGGAAAGAAAGTAGCAAAAATTAGATAATGCAATGTTGTGTGTAGTTACAGATTCTCAAACAAAAAATACCTGAAATGCTTGACTTCTAGTTTTAACTGACGAGATCGAGCGGTGCGATCGCAAAGTCATACCTACTAAGCAAGGTAATGTTCGCTGCTGTGACCATTAGTCAAGAAGCTTCTTTTTTTGGTTTCTTGTCGGTAGGAAATTCCGATACGATTCTAAGGTCGCGAATTAAACTACGAATGTGCAATGCACCATCAAACGCTTCTGCCGATCGCTCTTCATGAACTTTTGCCAGACTTGTAGCACCCTTTTGAGCATAGTTATCGCTCATATTTTTTAAGAGGCGAGCGCGTTCTTCTAAGGTTCTCAAAGCTATCCACAGTGCTTTTTCTGTTGCTTCACTCTGTTCTTCAACTAAGGTACGATTTGAGAAAGCATGACCGATATGACAACGATAGCGAAGCAGCGAACCATTCTTCATTTGCCATAAAGGTCCTCCGCAACTAGGACAGCTTTGGGCAACAGGCTTACCAATTCGATCCATAATTGCTGGTTTGGTTATTGCATTTTGGGCAATAGGTACTTCAAGCAGTAAATGTGCGGGTACCTCTTTTATCACAGGGGGAGTTTGGCGAATTCGTTGTTGCAAAAGAGCGGCTATATCATTTAACGGCACGACCCAATCTACTTTTACGTTAGAAATTGCACTTTCAGGCATACTGCTATATGCAGCATCTTTGGGATCTTGCACGATAGCCGTACCACCACAAGCCTTAATCGCCTGTAGTCCTGCAGTACCATCATCTAACATTCCCGTTAATATTACTCCTGTAGCGTAAGAAGTATAAGCAACGGCTGCCGAACGAAATAACGGATCGATAGCGGGACGCATACGATTTTCTCTTGGACCGCGTATCACCCTAATGCGATCGTATTCTAGTATTTGATGAAAGTCGGGTGGTGCGATATAAATATGACCAGGCTCGATTCGCTCTCCATCCTCACTAAATGATACTGAAAGTTGCCCCGCTTTCTTTAAAATTGTAGGTAAATTACTAGGAGCTTCGTTAGAAATATGTAGCACAACATGTATTGAAGCGGGAAAGTTTTTTGGTAACTGGCTTACAAGTGTTTTTAATGCCTGAATACCTCCAGCGGATGTGCCTATGGTAATAACGTGATGATTTTTCAAGGGTATTTTAAATCTACTTTTGAGTTTACTCGCTCTAATTAAAGTTTATGGTAATTTTTCCCAGAAATTATGATTTAACTACCCAAAAAATTTTTGAGTCGAGATCTGCTCTTTTTTAGTATCTATAATCGAACAAAGTGTATCTTAAGGGACTGACAATCACTGTATTTATTGAAAGCAAAATTAATTTGTTCTCAGGAAAATTTTAAGCAAGCATCAAGCAAACTTAGAGAGTATTAGTTGAGTCGGTAAAGCGGAATCGAAATCCATACCCCAAGTCTGTCAATGAATAAATATATAAAAATCGGATTGTTTGCAGTAATTAGCTTAATTATTACAACTGCGCCAGTGCAAGCCCAGGAAATAGGAACTGCTGGCGGATTCGATCCCCAGGAATTATTAAGAAATGTCTTGCAATGGGTCAACGATCTAGGAGCAATTGGAGCATTAGCATTCATAGCAATTTATATCATTGCGACAGTGGCATTTTTACCAGGAGCGATTTTGACCCTGGGAGCGGGAGTAATCTTTGGCGTAATTTTGGGTTCGATTTATGTTTTTGTTGGGGCAACTATTGGAGCGACTCTAGCATTTTTAGTAGGACGTTACCTGGCTAGAGGCTGGATTTCGCAAAAAATAGCAGGCGATCGCAAGTTTCAAGCAATTGACGAGGCTGTAAGCAGGGAAGGATTAAAAATTGTCTTACTGACGCGACTTTCCCCCGTGTTTCCCTTTAATTTGCTCAACTATTCACTTGGCGTGACTGGAGTATCTTTAAAAGACTACGTTATCGGCTTTGCAGGAATGATTCCAGGAACGATTATGTATGTCTATATAGGTTCTCTGGCAGGTAGTATTGCTACAGTTGGTGGCGAGAGTCAACCTACAAATCCTACAGTTCAATGGACGATTCGCATTATTGGCTTTATTGCTACCGTTGCCGTAACTCTTTACGTTACTCGTATTGCCAGACAGGCTTTAAATAAAGAAATTGCCGATACACATTCAGAGGCTTGAGGCTTGAGCTTTAGATAAACCTATCCTAACTAATGCCAAAAATATGATAATTTACTCTTACATTACATGAGACGGAAAGTAAAATGGCTGGACGTTTTGAGGGATTAAACGCTCTAGAGTAGAAACTATTTGAAGATATTTTTCCACAAATGCCAAAAAAGAGCGCGCGCGGAATCCTCCTGTTCCGTTTCGCTATGTGTCGAACAGCTTGCTGTACATTTTAATAACTGGCTGTCGATGGTGCGACTTACCACGAGGAAAAATATGGGCATCGAAAAGTTCAGCGACGAACTTTGTTCGTCCCATGCTGAAAGCTGGGATAGGTTCACGAACAATAATAACTGTTCATTGCTCGTTGCTCATTGTTCATTGCTAACTGCTCATTACTTTGCTTCATCTAAGCAGTTTTTATAACCATAGAAATCGATGCGATAGTCAGTAATTTTGACACCTGTTTGTTGTTCGATGCGATCGATAATATCGTCTGGTAAAGCTATACGAACATCGATAATTTGGTTGGTATCGAGACAGTTAACATGACTGTGAGAATCGCTAATATTACCGTATAGCCTTCCTTCAGAACGCTCTACACACTCAACAATGCCATTTTTTGATAGGGCTTCGAGATTTTGATAAACTGACGTGTGACCGATTTCTTTGCCCTGTTGATTGAGCAAATCGTAGATCTCTCTGGCTGAAAGGTGTTCTTCTCGTTCCCAAAGTAATTCTAAAATATAGCGACGCTGACAACTAACTCGCATTCCCAGTGCGTGGCAGCGAGTCAAAGCATCTTTTAAAGAGTTAATTGGCTGTAAACGTGCCTCTGAAGTATTCATAAGCGAGGCTGATTTTTTTGCAACTTATACATAATCATTACCACTTTAACTTAAAATGGAGGTAAATGTCCAATATCATTCAGCAATATCGGTAGTAAATACAGATTTGGTAAACTCGCTTAATGACTTTCAACATTGCTTTAGATAATCAAAAGATCGATCGCCTGGATTTGACTGATGTTCATAACACAATTGTGCCACTATTAGAAAATAATCGCATAGCAAGTTACGAACAGCAGTTGCGATTGAAAATTGACTACCAGCGAGATGCAACAGATCCTCGCGAACTATCGGAAATTCCAACAATTAGACTATGGCATGTACGCTTGGATGCGGCATATCCCTGGTTGCCTTTTCTCCTGGACTGGAAAGCAGGTGAATTAGCTCGTTATGGAGCGATGCTAGTTCCCCACCAGTTTAATCGCAGTGAAGGAATTATTTTTAATCCTGAAGCTTTAGAAATTTTTGTAATGAACAAAATTTTTGTTCTGTCAGATTGGTTGCGTCAACAGGAAATTACTCCTCAACTTCGTCTTAAGTCATTGGCGCAAAGTTTTGGTTACGATATTGACGATGCTTTTTTTGAGATGATTTACTAAATATTTTACAAAATAAAAGACCGCTCTAATTAGTTCTTAGAGCGGTAACTTTACAAGCTGTTTTTTACTGAGGTGCAGCTTTAGGTATTGTATTAATTCTACATTCCAGAACCAACACCACCATAAGCACCATAGAAAAACAGACCAACAACGACAATTACACCTAAACCTGCGACTGTCGCTACAATCCACAAAGGGATTCTTCCGTTTGCAAACATTGTTTTTATCTCCTACTTGCCGTTATTAATTAAACCATTAAACGTAATTAGTTGAAGAAATAACTAGAAAATAAAATACCGAGAACTGCAACTAAAAGCAAACCTAAATAAAGAGAAGTGCGATTTAGCTCTACTGGTTGTTTATTGGGATTGGTATTTCTATCCATTTTTAAAACCTCTTATCTTTGAATAAACTGCATAGCCGCGATCGCGCCTAAGAAAAATACAGTGGGAACTGCTAAAGTATGAACTGCCAGCCATCTGATTGTAAAAATGGGATATGAAACTGGCTGATTGGGATTGTTACTTGTCATAGTGTTTTGCCTATTTTAAAAATCGAAACTTCTATTTGTTATATTGTTCAATTTGTTCTTTAGCCGTAAAGCGTTCTTGCAGAATGGGTAGTTCCAGTCTGTCTTGAGTAAAATACTCGTTAGGACGAGGCGTACCAAACGCATCATAAGCTAATCCAGTACTAACAAAAAGCCATCCAGCAATAAATAACATTGGGATGGTAATGCTATGAATTACCCAGTAGCGAACGCTGGTAATAATATCGGAAAAAGGACGTTCTCCAGTAGTACCTGCCATTTGGACGTATCTCCAGATTAAAATTAAAGCTCAATGTTGATATACAGTTGTCAAAGTCATCAAGCGATAAAAACTTTGACTTCGTAAAAGGCAGTGCCATCACTAGCCAAACTGTAAGGCTATTTAAAACTCGTTTGAATTATATCGCTAGACCGTAACAATTGCCGAGCTTTATAATTGTGAGTGCTACTATTAATTCTAAGAATTTTTTTTAAATTAATAGTTATTATCCTATCATGTAACATTTAACCAAAGAGCGGAGAAGTCGGAGCTTCACAACTATTTAGTTACCAAACTCAGCAAGCAAATTTGGTTCGTGCGGAAATCGTGCCACTGTTTAAACTGCTTCGGTTTGCGGTTCGTATTTTAGCAAAGTTCCTCGTTCTCCTAGCACATAACCTTGTTGGGGATTGAAGAAGACTATTCTGTTAAAGTTGGAGGGAGTTTTTTCCACCTCTCGATCCTTTTTCCAGGTTTGACCGCCATCTTTGCTGACTAATAGATTGGCACTGCCACCAGAAACCCAAATCTCATCTGAAGTACGATAAGCAACATCGAGCAAACCCCAGCTAGTAGAAAATTCTGGATAAATTGCTTCTTGCCAACTATCAAAATCTTCTGGTTCGCTAAATTGAATTTGTCCGCCGCGAGCGAGTAGCCATAAGCGATCGCTGTTGCTAAAGCCCATATTTTGTAGTCGGCGCGATGAAGTTCTTTGATGGGGTGTCCATTCGCTCTGTCCTGGTTCCCAGGTAGAATAAAAATTACCTCTAGCCGAAACAGCTACATATTTACCATCTTCAGAACGCTGAATAGTGCGAGCTACGCCTACCGAACCTTCTACTAAGGCTTTCCAGTTTTTACCATCATTGGTAGTTTTATATATCGCACCCAGGTTTGTTACCATCTCGGCTGTCGAATCGCCTAAAGCAATAATGCCATAAGGAGACCCTGGAAGCTTGGCACTTAAAGGAATTCTCGACCAGTTAGTTCCCCCGTCTTCGGTGTGCAGCAGTATTGAGGGTCTACCCACAACCCAGCCTTCTTGACCGTTAAAACTAACAGAAGTTAGAGATACTTTTTCCTCTCCTAAATCGAGAGCTTTTTGTTCCCAGGTATTGCCTCCATCATTAGTTTCAAAGAGAGCCGCTTGAGTACCGACTAACCAACCGCGATCGGGATTGTCTGTAAAAGCGATATCGGCAAAAATTGCCTCGCTAGGTAGAGTCAAAACTTTCCAGGGATTGACTTCTATTGAATCTACACTGCTGCAGCTAATACAAAATATACAAATAGCGATCGCAATCGCAATCTGCTTTAGTTTTTGAAACAATAAATTCATAAATGTCCTAGTTTATTTCATCTACTGGGTAAGATAGAACGAAAACACTCAACCCAAAATAAATATACGAACGATAAACTACGAACAAATGGCGATAGCACAATTTTCACTCTCAAAGCAAACCCAATATTCTGAGAGTAGATTGCTGCTATTATGCTTTTGTTCTATAGCTAGGAACTAACCTAGACCGTACAAGCTCAGAAAAAATAAAAATCCTAACGCCAAACCGCCAAAGATTAGTAAATTTTTTTGATTGGGAGTTAAACGATTGACTCCAATACCATAATTGAGATTGGCAGAAAATCCAGAAGGTGCGCCTTTAGCACCAATATTATTGAACTGAGTTTTACGAACTCCGCACACGGGACAACGCCAATTATCAGGTAAATCTTTAAACAAAGTACCTGCTGGAATATTGTTTTGACTGTCTCCTTTTTCAGGTTCGTAAACGTAGCCACAAGAGCGGCATTCGTAACAAGGAGGTGCTTGTTCTGCTAGAGTTTTTTCTTCTTTAGCTTTTTCATTCATTGCTTTATGTTAAGCAAATATTAAAATATCTGCTAGAAATTATCGCATAAAAAGGACGGGGGAGCTAATAGCTTTTGGGGGTATGTTTTTTACATTCGATCGCAGCGAGTGATGGAGAATTGAAGAATTAGGGTAATGTGGAGATCTTTTTAAAGAGAGCTAAAAATAATCCTGCGATCGCGCTGCGATCGCAGGATTGTAATCTAACATTTATTTTTTTGTATCAATCGGGTAAAACTCGCCGTAGTTTAGCACCTAACTGCTGTAATTTGCCTTCTAAATTTTCATAACCGCGATCTAGATGATGTAAACCGCCAACAACAGTTTTACCATTGGCAGCCAATCCTGCTATGACTAGAGCGGCAGAAGCTCTAAGATCGGTTGCCATTACAGGCGCACCAGATAAAAACGGCACGCCACTAACGAGGGCATGATTGCCTTTAACTCGAATATTAGCTCCCATACGCTGGAGTTCGGCAACATGATTCAAACGATTTTCAAACACGGTTTCGCTAATTACGCTATTACCTTCAGCAATGCTCAGTAAGGCGGTGAACTGTGCCTGCATATCCGTAGGAAATCCAGGATAGGGTAGAGTTTCGATATCGATACCGCGTAATTCGCCAGGAATCAAGCGCAGACGCTGGGGTTTGAGACTTTGAGACAAATAGCTGCCATTGTTGTCGTTTGCGACTTCTACTTTACAGCCAATTTCATTCAGCTTGGCGATAACGGGAGCCAAATGACTGGGAATTACTGAAGACAGAGTAATCTCGGATTTAGTAATTGCGCCAGCAACCAAAAAGGTACCAGCTTCGATGCGATCTGGAATGACATTGTACTCAATTGCCTTGAGGCGATCGACACCCGAAATAATAATCGTGTTGGTTCCCGCACCTTTGATTTTTGCTCCCATCTGGCAACAAAAATTAGCTAGATCGACTATCTCTGGTTCTTGAGCGGCATTTTCAATTTTGGTTTCACCTTCTGCCAGAGTAGCCGCCATCAATATAGTTTCGGTAGCTCCAACGCTAGGATAATCTAGATAAATATTCGCTCCCTGTAATCTGCGTTTACCACCCGTAAGGTTGGCATGAACGATACCAGACTCGATCCGAACATTAGCACCCATTGCTTGCAAGCCGCGAACGTGCAAATCTACTGGTCTAGCACCAATAGCGCAGCCTCCAGGCAAAGGAACCCTAGCCGTTCCCAAACGCGTTAACAGAGGTCCGATCACAAAAAAGCTGGCTCTTAACTGAGAAACAATATCGTAAGGAGCTTTAGTAGGATTTATATTTCTGGTATCTATATCTACAGTATCGCCATGTTGTCGAACTTTAAGCCCTAGAGCCGTAAGAATTTGACCCATGCGGGTAATATCGACCAAGTTTGGTACGTTATGCAGTCGGCAATCACCCGAACCAAGTATCGCTCCTGCCATTAACACTAGAGCAGAGTTCTTGGCACCGCTAATTTTAACTTCTCCTTGAAGAGAAGCACGACCATCAATTTCGAGAACGGCTTGTAATTCTCTTTTGGTGGCTGAAGTTGGTATTGAGTTAGAAACAGAATTAATGGTTTTGTCCTCACCTTACAGTTAATTCGACCGCAGCGGTATGGTTTACCGCCATAGTCTTAAGAGATCGAACTTATCTCACAGATTAGAAATAGTGAGATAACAATTGCGGTTATGCTTCGCAATCGCCGACTGACGATTTATCGCTAGTTGGCGAACAATTTTACTCGAAATAAATAAATTATAAAGACTTTGTTAAGTTTATTTACGAGCAAAAATTTTTATATTCACATTGTGCATATTTGACACGGCTTGCCAAATATATAATAATATTAGGCTGCATGCCAAATTAAAAAGCGGAACTGGCGGAATTGGTAGACGCGCTAGATTCAGATTCTAGTGTTCTTAAGAACATTCGGGTTCAAGTCCCGAGTTCCGCATTTAGCAACCAAAGTATTACTTTGCTCGATACTATTCGTCAAGTCTTTCAAGCATAAATTTTACAAACTAAATGCTCACTAGCATTAAAAATCCCCGAATAAAACAAATACGTAAACTACGTACGGCAAAAGAAAGACGCAAACAGCAATTATTGCTTTTGGAAGGAACAAATTTAATTACCGCAGCCTGTAAGGAAAATTTTCAAGTAGATACCGTTTTTTGTACTCCTCGCTGGCAAGAAGACCATCGACAACTAAATATAGCTCTCAAACGGCAAGGAGTAACAATCGAACTAGTAAGTATCGAGGTTTTAGCAGCCATTGCCACTACTGTTAGTCCCGATGGAGTGGTAGCGATCGCCCAACGTAGAAGTGCTAGATTACCTAGTATCGAACAAACTCAGTTGGGAATAGCGCTCGAAAGACTACAAGATCCTGGCAATTTGGGAACGATTATTCGGACTGCTGTAGGTGCGGGCGTGGATGGCTTGTGGTTGAGTAAAAATAGTGTCGATCTCGACCATCTCAAAGTTTTGAGAGCTTCGGTAGGTGAATGGTTTCGCTTGCCAGTGGCTGTAGAGCAAGATTTAGCCGAAGTAATTAAAAGACATCGACAACAGGGTATACAAATAATTGCTGCTTCTGCCCAGGCGACAAAAAGTTATTGGGAAGTAGATTTTCAACAGCCTAGCTTAATTGTTTTAGGCAATGAAGGCGCGGGTTTGTCATCAGAATTACTCGCTCTAGCCGACGAACGAGTAAAAATTCCTCTAAATAATGGGGTAGAGTCATTAAATGTCGCGATTGCTAATGCTTTATTACTCTACGAAGCTCGCCGACAACTAAGCAGAGCGACTTAATTAAACATAAAATAATTTTGGTTTGGGGATTTAGGGAAATTAGATTGGCATTTAATTAAATTGACTTACTTAGAACGGTAGCTGTAGCAAGTTTTAAAACGTGTTTTACGCTACTTTGTAGTCAGTACTTCTTCACTGTAAGTAGGCATTTCTCCCGAACTAAGACGCTGCATATAGTTATTGAGATCGGCAGCGACTGTACCCGATAACAAATAACAGCCAATTAAATTGGGAATGGACATAGCTAAAATCATCATGTCGCTAAAATCGACTACCGCACCTAAATTAACTACCGAGCCGATAAAAACAAACAAAACGAATATGCCTTTATAAACCAGGGTGTTACCATTGCCAAATAAATATTCCCAGGCCCTTTCACCGTAGTAACTCCAGGAAATCATCGTCGAGAAAGCAAATAAGGCTACTGCGATCGCCAAAATTGAAGGAAACCAGCCAACTACGGTAGCAAAAGATCTGCTGGTCAATAATACTCCATCTCCTACAGAACTATCTTGGTAAGTTCCAGTAATGACGATTACTAAAGCAGTCATGTTACAGATAACAATTGTATCGATTAAAGGCTCTAGTAAGGCGACAATTCCCTCTCTAAGGGGTTCGTCAGTACGGGCTGCCGAATGAGCGATCGCTGCCGAACCAACTCCTGCTTCGTTGGAAAAAGCACTGCGTCTAATACCCTGAACCATTACCCCAATAAAACCGCCGCCTACAGCTTGCGGTGAAAAAGCTTCGGTAAAAATAGTAGCGATCGCTCCTGGTAGTTGAGTTATGTTACTTAAAATTATCCACAAACAAGCAACAACATAGACTACCGCCATTAAAGGAACTATCTTATCAGTCACAGAAGCAATGCGACTAATACCGCCAATAATTACCACTCCTACCAAAGCGGCGGCAATTATGCCAAATAGCCAGTTGGGTATGTTAGGAATAACATTAGCTACCGCTACATAAGACTGATTTGCCTGAAACATATTACCGCCGCCGATAGAGCCTAATATACAGAGGATGGCAAACAAGACCGCCAGTCCTTGTCCTACAGGACGCATACCCATATCGGAGAGGGGACGAGAAATATAATACATCGGTCCGCCAGCTACCGTACCATCTGGTTTCACTCGTCGATATTTCTGTGCCAGAGTACATTCGGTAAACTTGCTGGACATCCCAAAAAAACCACCTAGAGTCATCCACAAAACGGCTCCTGGTCCTCCAGTCTGTACGGCGATCGCCACTCCAGCGATATTACCCAATCCTACCGTTCCCGATAGTGCTGTTGCTAATGCCTGAAAGTGGGATACTTCGCCATCGTCGTGAGGATCGTCGTATCTACCGCGTACGACATCTATGGCGTGTTTCAGACCGCGAATGTTGATAAATCCCATTCTGAGCGTAAAAAAAATCGAGCCGCAGATCAGCCACAGCACGATTAAGGGAAAACCCGCAATTTCAAAAAAGAGAATTTCGCTCAAAACAGCGACAATTGCTGAAAAAATTCCGTCAATGGCACCTAAAACTCCGCCTGTTGGTTCTGGTTCGGCAGCTAAAGTTAGTTTTGGTGTAGCAACAATAATTATTACCATTGCCAAACACAGCCACGTAAGTTTGAATCTCGATTGCTGGCTCGCTTTGGGTTTATTTCTGGCTATAAAAGATTTAATTTTATGCTTAACAATCATATGTTCGATCGAGTAATCTGTCTTCAAAAATTAGTTTATTTGACTCGATTATTGATTTTTTTGAAGTTTTTACAGTATTGTAAGCTACAAATTATATTGACAATATATTTTTTAAAACAAAATCTTTGTTTTATATGCTCAAACAAGCTATTTTATAGGAAAGCATTCATATTGACAAAATTAATATTAATATTAGTTTCAAAACCAGAAGTTAATATTTGTGGTGTATTTTCAAACAAGCAATTTAGCAATGAGCCATTATCAACGGATCGGTAAACACTATTCATTGTTCATTGTTCGCTGTTCACTGTTCATTGTTAACAGTACTAATACAATTCTGCATCTTTAAATTCAAATTTTTTGGCGTTAGCTGCCTCACCACAACTACGAGGAGTGGGAAATACCTTACCAGGATTGGCTAGTCCTTTGGTATTTATGGCATCGCGTATATAGCCCATAGTTTCTAGATCCGTTTCGTCAAACATATAGGGCATATAGCAATTTTTATCCGCACCAATACCGTGTTCCCCAGATAAACTACCACCTGCTTCCACACAGAGTTTGAGAATTTCGCCGCCAATTTCTTCGACGGTTGCGAACGCCCCCGAAACCGAATTGTCATAGAGAATCAAAGGATGTAGATTACCGTCGCCAGCGTGAAAGACATTAGCAATTCTATAGCCGTAGCGATCGCTCAAAGCTTCAATTTTTCCCAATACTTCAGCTAACTTAGTGCGAGGAATCACACCATCCTGGACAAAATAATCGGGACTGATATGTCCTGCGGCAGCAAAAGCAGCTTTTCTACCCTTCCACATTTTGAGACGAGTTGCCATATCGTTAGCGGAAGTAATCTCACCAGCATTATGACGCTTACAAATTTCTTTGACTTGCTGTTTGTAGGTTGCCACTTCTACCGATAAGCCATCTAACTCTACCAGTAATACTGCCGCAGCCTCGCGATCGTAACACCCCGTCGCTACCACATCTTCTACAGCATTAATGCTGAGATTATCCATAATTTCCATGCCAGCAGGTATAATTCCCGCACCGATAATATCTGCTACAGCGACACCAGAATCTTCTACTGACGGAAAACTAGCTAAAATCACACACACAGATTCGGGTTGCTTGAGAATGCGCAAGGTAACTTCTGTAGCAATACCTAAGGTTCCCTCAGAACCTACCAACAAGCCAGTAAGATCGTAACCAGGCATTTCGGGAACGGTTCCGCCAACATCAACTATTTCGCCATCGGGAGTTACCCATTTCAACCCTAAAACGTGATTGGTAGTTACGCCATATTTGAGACAGTGTACGCCACCAGAGTTTTCTGCGACATTACCGCCAATAGAACAGATGATTTGACTGGAAGGATCGGGAGCGTAATAAAAACCCGCACCGCTAACTGCCTGAGTTACCCAGTTATTAATTACCCCTGGTTGAACGGTGATGCGATGATTATCTAAATCTACACTTAAAATCTGATTCATTCTGGCGGTAACAATTAGCACGCAATCTTCGATGGGTAAGGCACCTCCAGATAAACCCGTACCCGCACCCCTGGCAACCCAGGGCAAATTGCGATCGCAGCAAATTTTAACAGCAGCAGCAACCTGTTCGGTAGTGCGGGGTAAAATTACCAAACCAGGACGCTGTCTGTAGCTGGGCAAACCGTCACATTCATAAGTCAGTAATTCCTCTTTACGACGTATTACGCCATCTTTACCAACCACCGCTTCAAACTCTTTAATTACTGGCTGCCATTTTTTATCTGCTGACTTAAGAAGATTGCTGAGAATCATATCGGTTATATATAAGCTCGATTTAATCTTATTTTAGTAATAAACGGTGTATTGCTCTATAACAGTTATTTTTGTCAACTCGACACAAAAAAAAAATTCTACGTTCACCAAACTTTTACTCCTTTAGATTATCTTCTATCTAACCAGTAAAAAAATAAAAGATCGTTTTTTTCGATTGAAGTTAATTTTCTGGTAGCTGCGATCGACATCGTACTATGTCGGTTTAGATTACTAACAAACTAAATAGGTAAAAAGCGGCAAAATCGAAGACATCTTATTGGTTAATCCTCTATTCCTCGGAAAAATTTATAAGTGATGCTAAGTAATATATCCAAACCAGAAATATCTTCTAGAACCAGAACTACCCTTGAAGTTTCTATCGTAATGCCTTGTTTGAACGAAGCCGAAACTTTAGCTATCTGCATTAGAAAGGCAAAATACTACCTTAATGAAAACAATATTTATGGAGAAGTAATTATTGCCGACAATGGTAGTCAAGACGGTTCTCAAGAGATTGCTATGAGTTTGGGAGCGAGAGTTGTCAACGTACCTGCCAAAGGATATGGTAGTGCGCTCTTGGGTGGAATTGCTGCCGCACGTGGTGAATATATTATTATGGGCGATGCCGACGATAGTTATGATTTTAGTAACTTAACTCTTTTCATCAAAAAATTACGCGACGGTTACGATTTGGTAATGGGAAATCGTTTTAAAGGCGGCATCAAACCAGGAGCCATGCCTAAGTTACACCGCTATTTAGGTAATCCTGTATTAACGGGAATCGGCAGATTGTTATTTCCTAGTCCCTGTGGTGATTTTCACTGTGGACTACGAGGTTTTAGAAAAGATTCAATTGTCGCTCTCGATTTGCAAACTACGGGAATGGAGTTTGCTAGCGAGATGGTAGTTAAGGCAACTCTCAACAAAATGAGAATTACAGAAGTGCCTACTACTCTATCTCCTGATGGTCGTAGCCGTCCCCCACATTTACGTAGCTGGCGCGATGGCTGGAGACATCTGCGTTTTCTATTAATGTACAGTCCCCGCTGGTTATTTCTCTATCCTGGTATCTTTTTGATTTTTGCGGGTTTTCTGGCTACTCTCTGGTTGCTACCCAGTCCTAAAGTACATACGTTACTTTACTCTTCGACAGCAATGACAATCGGTTTTCAAATTATTATCTTTGCTTTATTTACTAAAGTATTTGGTATGAGTGAAGGTTTACTTCCTGAAGATCGCCGCTTTAAAAGATTATTAAACCATGTCAATTTAGAATCGGGTTTGATTGTCGGCTGCTCGCTGGTATTAATAGGAATTACGGCATCGATTTATGCTTTTGGAATTTGGGGCTTAAATTCTTTTGGCTCTCTCGATCCTACTCAAACTATGCCCATTGTTATTCCTGCCGTTACCTGTTTGGCATTAGGTTGTCAGGTAATATTTTCTAGCTTCTTTTTGAGTATTTTGGGTTTGAAAAGACAGTAAAAACTTTTAGTCGCTATAGCGCAAACAAATAAAGCATGAATAAACCTTGGCTATCAATTATTATTCCTACTTATAATGGCGAAAAGTATTTAGCAGCAGCTTTAGATTCTGTAGTCGCTCAACAAGACAGTGACATAGAATGTGTAATTGTTGATGACGGTTCTACAGATAGTAGTTTCTCCATTGTCGAAACTTATCGAGATAAACTAAATCTGGAATTAGTTAAAAGATCGCGGGTGGGTAACTGGGTAGCTAATACCAATTACGGTCTGTCTGTGGCTAGTGGTGAATATGCTTGTTTTTTACATCAAGATGATATTTGGCTGCCCAATCGCTTGAAAACTATGCAAAGAGCGATCGCACTATATCCTCAAGCTAATTTCTACTTACATTCGGCTCTGTTTATCGACGAGAGTGGCGATCGCCTGGGAATTTGGCAATGTCCTTTACCTGCATTACAGTTAATCGAGCCAAACAAAATGGTAGCCAAGCTATTAGTACAAAATTTTATTGCCATACCCGCTCCCATCTTTAAACGTCAACTGGCACTCGATCTAGGAAGTATGGATGAGCAGCTTTGGTACACTGCCGATTGGGATTTTTGGCTCAAGCTGGCATCAGTTAGTCAATCAGTCTATGCTGCCGAACCTCTAGCGGCGTTTCGCGTTCATGCCGACTCTCAAACTATTCGTCGCAGTTCCAGCATTGAAGATTTTCGCCAACAAATGCGACTGGTAGTCAGCAAATATCTTAGCTCTACTGAAGATAATCGGGCAGCAGTAGAAAAAGTAGCCTGGTTTTCTACCGAAGTAAATACTACCCTGGCAGCGATGGTTCACGGCAAATCGGCTAATTTATGGGGATTGTTATCTAATTTTGCCACTCTCGGACCTCTGGGATGGCACCGTTATTGGCAAGATTCTCGAATTCAAGAGCGGGTAGCGGCGCGGCTTAAGGCAAAGTTGCAAACATCTAATTAATCTAACAGTGCCAGAACCCGATCGCCTTACGGATCTTGTACGAGCCAATAAAAAATTAGGCAGCATAGTTGTGGGATGATGAGGTGAAATGGAGCAGGAGAGACAAAAAGCGCGAGAGACTAGGAGATTTCACTCTACTAAAATCATCCCCAAGTCCCCCAGTCAGCCTCTACCATCCTATGATGATGCAACGCCAAAAATTAAAATTTTAGGGTAGCTGTTCGAGATGTTTCAGAAGCAGAAATTGTGGTATCAAAAGGGAAGTAATTAAGAGGTGATAATGAAACCCAAAAATGGTGGCGAGGTTTCCAATACGCGAGAGCAAAAATACACAAATTTCTTACTGGAGAAACAGACAGTTAGTTGGAAAAGTTTAGTAGATGTTCAAGCACCCTATCGTTGGAATCTGCAACGATTAAAACCAGGTTTAACTCTCGATCTTGGCTGTGGAATTGGCAGAAATTTAATCAACTTAAAAGGCAAAGGTGTAGGAATCGACCATAATTTAAATTCAGTACGAGTTGCGCGAAACTTGGGATTTACCGCTTTTACCCCCGAAGAGTTTTTTAATTCAACCACCAAAACATCTCAAAAATTTGACTCTTTGCTCTTGTCACATGTAGCCGAGCATATGAAACAAAACGAAGCGATCGAACTATTGGAAAAGTATCTAACCTTTTTAAAGCCTAAAGGTAAACTCATTGTTATGACTCCTCAAGAGGCAGGATACAAAAGCGATCCCACTCACATTGAATTTATGAACTTCCCCAAGCTACGTAATATTGCCAACCAAATTGGATTTAAAGTATTTAAGGAATATTCATTTCCCTTTCCGAGAGTTATGGGTCATTGTTTTATTTACAATGAATTTATTTCAGTGAGCTACAAAGCTTAACGGCGAAGAAGAACAGGAATAGTTGGGATATTGGTAGCTACTATGTCAACCTTGCCGAACCAGTGTACTATGTATTAGTTGCAAATAAGCTTCAATAGATTAAATAGCATTATTTAAGAATCAAATGAAAGAACCTAATTTTTTTATTGTCGGACAACCAAAGTCAGGTACTACAGCACTGCATCAATTTTTAGGACAGCATCCGCAAATTTTTATGTCTGGTATTAAAGAGCCACATTTTTTTTGCCAGGATTTTCATCAAGAAAGCGATCGCTACTACGGCAAACAGCGTTTTTTTGATTTTAGAACGGAAGCTGAATATTTACAGCTTTTTGCTAAAGCCGATACGGAAACTATAGTAGGAGAATCTTCGACTAATTATTTATACTCTCAGGTAACGGCACAAAATATATATCAATTTAATCCTAAAGCTAAAATACTTATTGTATTACGAGAACCTGCCAAGTATCTCTATTCTTTGCATAGTCACTATCTTAAGTTTACTGAAGAAAACGAAGCAGATTTCGAGCGAGCTTTAGCTTTAGAACCGCAAAGACGTGAAGGCAAATTTATCAGTCCTAGAGTTACGAGTCCTTGTTATCTATATTATTCAGATCGCGTTAAATATTACGAACAGATCGAACGCTATTACGATTTGTTCGATCGCTCGCAAATAAAAATAGTGTTGTTTGAAGATTTCAAGGCTAATAATCAAGAAGTTTATCGAGAAATTTTAGATTTTTTGGGTGTAGATAATAGTTTTGTACCCGAATACGAAGCAATTAACATTAACAAAGAAGTTCGCTTCCAGGCATTAAACAATTTAGTTAATAATCCCGTACTGAAAAACATTTCCAAAACCTTAGTTTCTCAAGAATTTAACGAATTTATTCGCGATAAGATTGTAGAACGGTTTTTATGGCATCAAAGTCCTAAAGAAGTGATGCCAGACGAGATTAAATACCAGCTAATGGAACGATATCGCGCCGAAGTCGTCAAGGTATCAAAATTAATCGATACTGATTTAGAAGCCAGATGGGGTTACAAACAACTAAAAAGCGATCGCCAGGCTGTATGCTAGATAAATGCTTTAACTCAATCTACTTAATATTTAAAAATAATTTTTTATAAATGCTATCTAGAAAAAATGTAGTATTCAGCATTTTATCTTTAGGTTTGGGAATTTTCCTAATCTGGTTAATACTGCGCTTTACAAACGTTGAACTCGCAGAAGTTATTGCCAAACTCTACGATCTCAATCCCTGGTATACTGCCCTGGCAATTTTAACTTTATTAATTCACACCTGGTTTACTGCTTATAAGTGGAATTTAGTTACCCATCAAGTTACCCCCGATCGCGAACAACCGTTTCGTTTCTATCTGTTTTATACTACTCTGGGTTCTCTAACCATGCAGTTTATGCCGCAGTATATAGGCATGGTGGCGGTACAGAATTTAGCTTTGAGAGTACATAAAGTAAGCTCCCTGTCAAAAGGTTTTTTATCAGTTATTTACGATCAGTTTTTTAATTTTCTAATTCCCTTTTTACTATTTCCCGCTTCAATCTTATTCGTTCTCGGACATATTTCTCTAGGAATCGCAGTTTTTGCCACGTCAACAATTATAATTGCCTCTCATTTTATAATCAAAAGATGGTACAGATACTTGATGGGTCTTTTGATTAAATCCTATATTTCTTTTAAAAATTCAAGGAAAAAATCACAAGCGACTCATTCCAATATAGCTTTTAAAAACTCAGATATTTTAGACCGTAAGTTTACCTTAAATCAATATTGGCTTTCGGTAATTCGCTATGTTTTTTGGCTGATTAGAGGTGTAGTTATTGTTTATGCAGGAGGATTAAAAATAGGTTTGTGGGCGGTAGTTTTTACTACGCCAATCGTACAGCTAGCGATGTTAGTCAGTTTTACTCCTGCTAACTTGGGCTTGATGGAATTAAGCTGGGTGGGATTACTGGCACTGTTTAATGTTTCCAATACCGATGCAGTTCAATTTGCTCTCTTACAAAGGTTTCTTTATGTCGTGGCTACTGCTTTAGCATTAGTAGGATTTTTGTTTGTTTGGACTATCGAGCGTTTTTTCGCTTCAAAACCAGTAAAAGATAGCCAAAAATAGACATATTACTTAATTATTAATAATTGTTATTGTCAATGCTCCACACTGCAACTGACTTACCTCCCAAAAAATCTATCGACCGTAGATTGAGTATAGAAACGGTTTTACAAATACTTGCTTTGCTGATTGTTACCTCGATATTTCTCAAAGCAATTATCGATATTGATATTAATTACGATCCCTGGTGGTATCATATACCTTTCGCTGCCAGAATTTGGGGCATCGTACCCAAAGAACTATTTATTGGCGACGAAAAATGGTTTGAGCCTCGTTATCAAGGATTTCCTTTATTAGCCCATTTTCTTCAAGGTTTTTTATGGCGAATTACTGATAGGGTTCAGTCAACTAATTTAGTTGGTTTTCTAAGTTTAATTTTTTACTTAGTCTTTCTAAAAAGTTATTTTCGAGTTCCGCTTTACTTATCGGCGATCGCCCTGTTAACAATTCCTTTAGTGTTGGCTCACTCAACCTCCTCTTATGTCGATCTGTTTGGCAATATCGGCGCGTCGGTTTTAGTGATGATGACCTACAACCTGTACAGGCGATCGCAACTGCCGAGTAAGGGAGAGTTATTTATATTGGTTTTAGGAGCGGCTATTGCAGCTAATACTAAGACACAACTGCAAATTCTAGTGTTTTTTATCTGTGGTTTTGTAGTAATCAGATTGGGTTGGCTGTATTTTCGGCACTCTTCATTCAACTTCAAACGTTCCCTAAAAATTGTCTCTATTTGCATTTTGGCTGCGGTTTTAATCTTTGCTACACCAGTTAAAAATACTGTTGTTTATGGCAACCCTTTGTATCCAGTAAAAGTAGAAATAGCAGGTACCGTTCTCAATCATAAACTAGTGCCAGAAGCTTACCAGGATGGCAACAGACCAGTAAAATGGCTGCGATCGATCTTAGAAATAGACAAAGCTCGCTGGACGGTAGATCAATGGAGTGACGATCCCGAAAAACTACGCATGGGTGGTTTTTTTGGAGCTTATGTAGTTTTTAATCTGTTACTGCTAGTTGGTTTGTCTATTGCCGAGTTGTGGCGTAATCGAATATCTAAGGCAGAAACTTCGAGGGATGCCTCCACTGCTTTGTTAACAGTCCTGGTAATGTCAATCGTTCCCGCAAATTTTCCTCAATCTCACGAATTGAGATATTTTATTTTTTGGATGATTTCCCTGGTATCTTTGAATCTGTATCTTATTTCGACTCCCCGAACCGCTTTACCTCGCTGGCGATGGTTGCAGCCTAAATATATGGGTTTAGTTTGTCTGGTTTTTTTGACTATTGTTTTGAGTAATATGGGCAAGGTTTATGCCAAACCTTCTTTCTACAATCTAGAAACTCAAATTGCTATGGGAGTAAAACCAGAATTGTTGAGCCAAATCGAACCAGAAACCAGAAATTGTTTGATTAGCAGACACAGAAGCGATCCCCTAAAAGCTCCGATGGCAGCTTTAAAATGGGCGTTTTTGTATAGTTCTCCTTTCCATCCTGAAATAGATTATCCTTATGCCATACAAACGGCATTCAATCCTGAAAGCTGTGGCGAACTCAAACAAATTCCCCAAAACGTCAAGCTAAATTATTGAAATTAAACGGACAGCAATGATTAGAGGGGTAACTTCAAAAAATCGGCACAAAAAGATCGAGCAAAAGAGTTTAGAAATAGCTTTTTTGGCGATCGCCACTTTGGTAACAATCTCGATTTTTCTCAAGGCGATTATCGATATCGATACCAATTACGATACTTGGTGGTATCATCTGCCTTTTGCTGCCAGAATTTGGGGCATCGTACCTAAAGAAGAATTTATACCAGAATTAAACCTCGAATATCGCTTTGCAGGGTTTCCTCTTTTAGCTCACTGGCTGCAAGGCTTGTTATGGTTTGTAACTGGCAGGGTACAGGCAGCTAACCTGGTAGGGTTGTTCGGTCTAATTATTTACTGGTTCTTTCTAAAGATTTATTTTCGAGTTCCCCTCTATTTATCTGCAATTTCACTTTTGGCAATTCCTGCTGTTATTACCCATGCCAGTACTAGTTTTGTCGATTTACCAGGCAATGTCGGGATGTCGGTACTGGTAATGATGACTTATCTGTTCTATAAAGAGAAACGATTTCTCAGTTTTAAAGATGCAGTGGTGATGTTTTTGGGGGCAGCAACAGCAGCTAATATCAAGCCCCAACTACAACCGCTGACATTTTTGGTTTGTTGCGCGATCGCTCTACGGTTTTTGTGGCTGTATTTCAAAAAAACTTCTACACCCAAGCCAAAGTTAGTTAAGGTCGTACCAATTGCTCTAATTTCTTCGCTGTTAATCTTTGCCACGCCAGTTAAAAATATTGCTTTATACGGTAATCCTTTTTATCCAATAAAAATTCAGGTAGCAGGTGTTGTCCTCAACCACGAACTAGTTCCCGATACATATAAAGAAGGAAACAGACCGCAAAAATGGCTGTATTCAGTACTAGAGATTGGTACTCCTCCCTATTGGTCAACCGATCAGTGGAATGGAGGAAATGACAAGTATATGGATCGTGGCGGTGGTTTTTTTGGTGCTTACGTCGTCTTTAATGTATTGCTTTTAGTAGGTTTATTTATCTACGAATTTATCCAAAATCGGCAATTACCGAAAGGAGAAACCGCTGCTCGTACTGCATTGTTGACGGTTCTAATTATGTCCATCGTTCCTGCTAATTTTCCTCAATCTCACGAACTGAGATATTTTATGTTCTGGATGATTTGCCTGGTATCTTTAAACTTGTGCTTGCTTTCCCGCAGTCAGATCGATTGGCAACGTTGGCGATGGTTACAGCCAAGATATATGGGATTGGTATATTTAGTCTTTTTGACTATAGTGTTGAGTAAAGTTGGTAGTTTCTATGGCAAACCAGTATTCTACAGTTTAGAAAAACATATTTCTACAGCAGTCAAACCAGAATTACTAAGTCAGATACAACCCCAGGACAATATTTGTCTGATTAGCAAACACGGATTGGTAAATCCAGATCGAGTTCCGTTTGCCTCTATACAACATTCTTTTCTTTACAGTTCTTATTTCCATTCCGAACTAGATTATTCTTATTCTATTAGGGCAGCAGTCGATCCTAATAATTGTGGAGATCTTAAGGTAGTACCTAAAATAGATTAAAAGTGTCTGACTTACAGTAAAGTAGCGATCGCTTTTTGGCTAACTCAATGTAATTAAAAATATGAGTATTAATGCCCGAAATATTGCCATTATCGGTGCTGGACTTGGAGGATTGGCTTGTGCGATCGCTCTGCGGAAACAAGGTATTGAGGCTACAGTTTACGAGCAAGCCACAGATTTTCGTCCTGTTGGCGGAGGCTTGGCTTTATTTCCCAATGGATTGAATTTTTTAGAACTTATCAAACCTGACATAGTTGCAGATATTAAAAATTCTGGCTGCTGCATTCAAAAAACAGTAAAAAAGAATATTGCTGGAGAAACAATTAGTTCTAATCCAACTACCAAATTACAAGAAAAATACGGTCAACCTATAGTTACTATTTGGTGGTGGCATTTACAACAAATCCTCGCCTCAAAACTACCTGCAAATACTATTCACCTCGATCGCCGATGTATCGATCTCGAACAAAGCGAGCGAGAAATCATAATTTATTTTGAGGGAGGCAAAACAGCACGGGCAGACTTATTAATTGGTGCGGATGGTATCCACTCCACAGTTAGAAAAACTCTCATTAGAAAAACTCTCATAGGAGAAGAACAACTTCGTTATCTTAATAGTATGTCTTGGCGAGCTACTATTAAATGCCAGCAAGATCTGCTCGCTCCCAATGAAGTAGTTCGTATTGTCAGTGACAAACAATTTCTATTTCTGATAAATGTTGGCGATGGATATCTTAATTGGACTACTCGAAAATTTGCTCCAGAATATCATCTTTCAACTAATAGTGAGGCAATGAAAGAGCGTATTCTTCAAGATTTAAGTAATTGGGCAAAGCCGATACGCAATATAATCGAAATTACTCCAGCAGCAGAAATTTTTGAATCTTTAATTTGCGATCGCCTGCCTATAGACAACTGGAGTAAAGGTAGAGTTGTTCTTTTGGGCGATGCAGCCCATCCGATGAGTCCTTCAATGGGACAGGGTGCTAATAGTGCTTTTGAAGATGCTTGGGTACTAGCACAATGTCTGACAAAATTTTCCGCTATTGAAGAAGCTTTTGACGAATACGAACGAGAAAGAAAAGAGCGCACTAAAATTATGCAAACTAAAAGCGCGGAAGGCGAAAAAAATCAGTGGCAAACTAATGACAAAACACCGTCGCGATCGCAACAACGCAGAGATTTAGGTGGTGACTTTACCGATTGGCTGTACGAATACAAACCCTTTTCCAGCTAAATTGATGGTTATAAGTTAGAAAAAATGCAGGAATTACAATAATGTTTTTTATAGCGATCGCAATTAATTTAACGTTAGTTTGACAGATTCGGTTTTGATGTCAATTATCGATTTTTCTGTAGGAAAAAATAGACTATTCCCTGTTCCTCGTTCCCCGTTCCCTATTCCCTAAAGCCAAACCAAACAACTTTGACCTTATCGAACTCACGTTAGTTCAAGCAAAAACAAAATCGCTCTCGCTTATAGTTTCCGCATCAATTCCCTGCAAAACTGCTAAGTCTTGAGTTTCGGTAGCAATTAGAGTATTACTTTTCTTTTGAGTCAGACTGAGATCGCTAAAACTCAGATCTACTCCACCAATGCCAATAACATCTTTACCAATTTCAAAATCGGTAATGGTATTAGCTGTATCGGGTAATTGAGCGTTGGCAATCCAAAATTTATCGACACCAGTACCACCAGTAAGCAAATTGTCTCCTCCAGCAACTACAAACAAGCTGTCAGACCCCTTGCCGCCAAAAGCACTATCCTTGCTGCCGAGAAAAAATTCATCTTTACCAGCACCACCATAAAGACGATTTTTTCCTCTACCAACTGAAGCGTCCAATAGATCGTCACCTTTAGCACCAAAAGCCCGATCTTCGATACCGACAATTACCTCATCATCGCCAGCACCAGCATAAATACGGTTTCCGCCACTAAAAGCCTGGGAAGTATCGACGAGATCGTCTCCCGCTCCTGCCAAGATTAAATCTCCATTGCCGTCGAAGTCATCTAGTAATTCTGGAGCAATCTCATTATCTTTGCCATCTCCGTAAACGGCTACCTGAGTAAAATACTCAAATGATTCTCCCTCCAAAGGCGGTGTAGTTTCAGGCGGCATCCGAAACTTGGTACCCTGCTCGAAGGAATAGGTCAAACCAATCAAAGTCGGTTCGCTAAAAGCTCGACCGAGAAACTCAATTCCTACGGGAAGACCATCCTCGGTAAATCCTGCTGGAACGCTAATAGCGGGAAAACCCGAAAAAGGACTCAAACGATTTGCCGAACCCGTACCCGTATCTTCATCAAATAAGTTTGGTGGACTTTGAGAAGTAGGATAGATTAAAGCATCGAGGTTTTTGCCATCTAACACTTTTAATAGAGAACTCTGGGTTAAAGCTGGTCGTTCGGTGATAATTTCTTGATATTCGGCAGCAGTTTCTGGATCGCTTAGATCGACCTGATTTCTTTCAATATAAGATTCTTCATTGTCTTCTAAATATTCGCCGCTGGCGATTAAGTCTCCCAGATTATCGATTGGTGCATCTCTTTCTGCTAAATAGTTATTGAGATCTCGTTTGAACTCTAAGGTGCTAAGACTAGGAAATTCTAAAATTTCATCGAGGTTGGGAATCTCGACATTAATTGTTGTCGCTCCCAAGGCTTCCATCTCGGCGATCGCTTTATTAACTACGGCATTAGTCGCAGCCATTCTAGGATCGTCATTGGAGCCAAATAACTCTCTCACTACGCCAATTCTCGCACCCTTAAGTGCTTTAGGATCGAGAAAGTCAGTATAGCTTTCGGGAATTTTACCAACACTAGATTCGGTTACGGGATCTTCTGGGTCGAATCCTGCCAGAGCGTCTAGGGTTATCGCCGCATCAGTTACGGTGCGAGTTATCGGTCCTCCAACGTCTTGGGTTAGAGCCAAAGGAATAATCCCCGAACGACTGGTAAGACCGATAGTCGGTCTGATTCCTACCAAACTATTGAAAGTTGAAGGAATACGAATCGAACCACCCGTATCGGTTCCCGTACCAATCGTACCAAAGTTGGCAGCGATCGCCGCTCCAGTACCGCCACTGGAACCGCCCGCATTACGTTCTGGGTCGTATGGGTTGAGGACAGTTCCTCCTAGAGAGCTAGTAGACTCGTAGGAAAAAGCAAATTCAGACAGGTTGGCTTTTGCCAGAATTACGGCTCCTTCATCGCGCAATTTCTCTACCTGAAAGGCATCGTCTTCAGGAATAAAATCTTCTAAAGCGATCGCGCCTGCGGTGGTAGGAACATCAAAGGTATCGTAGTTATCTTTGAGAATAATAGGTATTCCTGCCAGAGTTCCCAGATCTTTGCCTGAAAAACGCTCTTTGTCGCTTTTATTCGCGATATCTAAAGCGTTGGGATTGAGATTGATAATCGAATTAATTGCGGGGTCGGAATCGTCATAAGCCTCTATGCGGTTGAGGTAGAGTTGGACTAATTCTTTTGAGGTCAATGCGCCATATTCAAAAGCGCGATCGATATCATTGACAGTTGCTTCGACCAAATTAAAGATAGTCGGTTCCGAAAAAGGAGAAACTTTAATAGACACTATAAATTCACTCTTGCTAAAAATGTCTTACCGAGGCGATCGCACTATAGATCTATAGTGCGATCGCCGCCATCTATTTACACCAAAACAAAATCACTTTCGCCTAAACTTGCTGTGATTCCCTGCAAAATTGCCAGGTCTTGAGTTTTTGTAGCAATCAAAGTATCACCGTCTTGTTGTGTCAGGCTGAGATCGTCAAAACTCAAATCTAGTCCACCAATACCGATAACATCTTTACCAATTTCAAAGTCGGTAATAGTATTAACAGCGTCGGGTAACTCTGCATTGGCAATCCAGAACTGGTCGGCACCGACACCACCAGTAAGAAAGTTGTTGCCACCAGCAAGAACAAAAAAGCTGTCAGACCCATTGCCACCAAAAGCGCGATCTTTACTACCGAGAAAAAATTCATCATTACCAGCACCACCATAGAGGCGATTTTGTCCCCTGCCTACAGAGGCATCCAAAAGATCGTCACCTTTACCACCAGCAGCAAAATCTTCCAAGCCAACAATAACTTCATCCTTACCAGCACCACCATAGATTCGATTACTGCCAGTAAGAGCCTGGGAAGTATCGATAAGATCTTCTCCCGCACCTGCAAAGATTAAATCCCCATTGCCGTCAAAGTCAGCAACTAACTCTGGAGAAATCTCGTTATCTTTGGCATCTCCAGTGACAGTTACCTGAGTTTGATATTCAAATAATTCTCCCTCTAACGGGGGTGTGCTTTCGGGAGAAACGCGCAGTTTGCTAGCTTGCTCGTAATCATAAGCAAATCCAATTAATTCTGGTTCGCTAAAAGCAGTGCCTGAAAAGGTTACGCCAAATGGTTCGCCGTTAGGAATATAACCGCCAGGGACGTTGATACTAGGGTATCCTGCTTTAGCAGCTATGCTGGCACCAAAGTTTTCGGGAAATAGAATTGCATCGAGGTCGTACTGTTCGAGGTAAGCATCGATGCCTTCTTCTTTTGCCAGACGTAAATCTGTGGCTCGATCTTCTAAATACTGCTCTCGATCTTCTACCAGGTCGATTGCCTGTGATTCTAAAGCGCGGGTTTGTCCGTATCTCAGAGCTTCTTCAGCATTGGCTTCATTAAAAGCAATAACCTCCGCCAAGGTGTCTACAGGAGCGTCATCACCTAAGCTATCTAAATAGGCGTTGAGGTCGCGTTTAAACTCGTAGAAAAGTACAGAAGAACTAAACTCCGATAGCTCTTCTGTAGTGGGGATTTCTTCATAAACAATCGTCGCTCCCTGACTTTCTATGGTAGAAATAGCAGTTTCTATCAGTGGTACTTGGTCTTCTGAAAGTCTTTCCCAATAGGCTTTGGGAACGCCAATTCTAGCTCCATCAAGAGCATTAGGATCGAGAAATTGAGTATAGTCGGTATAAAACTTACCCTCACTAGCTGCGGTTGCTGGATCGCTGGGATCTACTCCAGTCAGGTCGCCCAATAAAGTAGCAGCATCGGCAACGGTACGACCAAAAGGACCGGCAGTATCTTGACTTGCGGAGATGGGAATAATTCCATCGCGGCTGACCAAACCAACAGTGGGTTTAATACCAACAACTGAATTATTGGTAGCAGGACTGAGAATCGAACCAGAGGTTTCCGTACCGACCGATACGGGAGCTAAACTTGCTGCAACTGCCACCGCAGGACCGCTACTAGAACCACCAGGATCGAAAATTGGTTCTCCGTTGGGTTCGGGAGTCGGATTGTAGGGATTATAGGTAAAGCCATTGAGCGAGCTATAGCCGTTGGGCATGCCATCGGTGAGGAAATTAGCAAATTCGGTTAAACTTGCCTTGCCCAAAATTAGCGCACCCGCATCCTGAAGTTCGGCAGTGATCAAAGCGTCATCGGGAGGAATTGAGCCTTCTAATGCTAGAGAACCTGCGGTTGTAGGTAAATCTGCCGTGTCGACGTTATCTTTTAACAGAACTGGAATCCCTGCTAGAGGATCGCTTATGTTTCCCTGCTGACGCTGGACATCGATCGCTCTGGCTTGCTCTAAAAGATCCGGATTGAGTTCGATAATTGGATTGAGTAGCGGATCGTAAGCTTCAACACGGTTGAGGTAAAGTCGAGCTAATTTTTCTGAGGTTAATGCCCCAAATTCAAACGCCTCGTTAATTTCTGCAACTGTTGCTTCTGTCAGATTAAAAGAAACTGGCTCTGAGGTTGAGGTAACGGTGATAGACAAATCGTTCTTGCTCCCATAATTTTGGTAGTTGACTAGTTATGAACGGTAAGATTAAACTTTCTCGCTTAAAAAAAGTGGCAATTTTGCTTGAAGCGATTAGGCGATATTCGCCCAAAAGAGTAAAATCCAACGCTGTCAACGGGTCTATAATCGAGCAATCAAATTTAAATAACTGTGGCAATAAATACGTTTTGAGGTTTTTCCTTGCTATACGTTCGAGTAAAAGCGACTGTCAAAAAATAGAGGAAGGATAATATCCCTCCTCAAGTTGCGATCTTGAATAGATTCTTCTTTTAGTAACTTTGCTGTAAGACGCGGTTTAGTTTGCCGCTACGGTAGCCTTCTAGATCGAGAGTGACAAACATAAAGCCCAAATCTTGAAATTTAGCAGTTAACTCCAGTAAATCGATATCTCTAACAAAATTTTTAATATCTTCTGGAGGTAGTTCGATTCTAGCGGTATCGGCTTGAGAGCGTACTCGCAGATTCTTATAACCCATGTTACGCAGATAAATTTCGGCTCTACCTACTCTTTGTAGCTTGCCAAGATCGATCGCTTCCCCATAGGGAAAACGCGAACTGAGACAGGGTTGAGCGGGTTTATCCCACCAGGAAAGCCCTAGCAACCGCGAAATTTCTCGAACTTCTAGTTTGCTGATGCCCGTTTCTGCCAGAGGCGATCTGGCACCTCTTTCTTTAGCCGCTTGAATTCCTGGGCGATAGTCTTGTAAGTCGTCGGCATTTACTCCATCAACAACATAAGGATAGCCTCGTTCGTGTGCAATGGGTTTAAGAGTATCGTGTAATTCGCTTTTGCAAAAATAACAGCGATTGACGGGGTTAGAAGTATAGTTGGGGTTATCCATCTCATGGGTTTCTACCAGTTCGTGTTTAATCCCAATTTCTGCCGCCTGAAGCTGTGCTGCATCTAATTCTTCTGGCATTAGCGAAGGAGATACAGCGGTGATTGCGATCGCGCGATCGCCCAAAACATCGTAAGCAACTTTAGCAACCAGCGTACTATCAACACCACCAGAATAAGCAATTAAAGCTCGCTCCATTTCTTGAAATAAATTTCTAAGTTGCTGTAATTTTGCTTCTATCACGGCTGAAAATTCGAGTTACAAGTCATCAATTTCAATTATTACTCGATTTATAACTTTTAGTATCCCTAGATAACCGAACCAAAGTTGAGTAGCGAGTCGCACTTCCCGAAGGACGAGTAAATATCGCAGTATGTTTATTAATAAACAACTGCTCGTTGATAATTGATAATTAATGAATAGTATCGATCTTTTCTAATTTTACTGATTTTAACTTTCTACTTTTTTAAACTTTGAGGGAAGATGTAGAGTAAAACAGCTACCCTTACCTACTTCCGAGCCAATAGTAATATCGCCACCATGAAGTCTTGCTAATTTACGAGATAAAACCAAACCCAAACCCGTCCCTTCACGCCAGCTATTAAGTTGTTGGAAAGCTTGAAAAAGTTTATCACAGTCGCTGGGAGCTATACCAATTCCCGTATCGATTACTGCAAATGTCAGCATTTCATCTTTTTTCTCTACTTTTAATGTTACCGAACCTGCTGCGGTAAATTTGACTGCGTTAGACAACAAATTGAGCAATATTTGTTTTAAGCGTATCGGATCTGCAAAACAAAAGTCCACATCTTTGCCTAAACCGAAATTTAGCTCTAAGTTCTTTTCTTTGACTCTGGGTCTAATTATTGATAAAGCACTATAGCAAACTTCTTCTACTACTAATCTCTCAATATGTATTTCTTCTTTATCAGCTTCAATTTTGGCAAGGTCTAAATAGTTATTGACCAATTCTAAAAGATATTCACCAGTTGAAGTTATCGAACAAATATACTGCATTTGTTTGGTATTTAAAGCACCATAGATACAGTCTCTAAGCATTCTGGCAAATCCTACGATTCCTGCGACGGGACTGCGTAATTCATGAGCGAGATGAGAAATATGTTCTTGAATAGCTGTTTCTGCCGCTCTCAAACGTTGGTTTTCAGCTTCAAGCTGCTCGATACGTTTTTGTTGCTGCCCAACTGTAACAAATTGTAGCTGCGATTTTTGCCAACTAAAATTAGCAAGCAAATTTTCTATAATATTTGGCAGTTTGTCGAGCCTGTGTCTGAGAACGTAACCGCCAACCCCTGCTTGTATACATTCTACAGCTATTTCATCTCCCAAAGTGTCTGTAACCAAAACTAAAGGAATTTGAGGCGACAGTTCGTACCACCAACCTAATTGTTGTAAAGGATTCTTAATAGAGCGATCGCCATCGGCAGAATAGTCGTACAACATTACATTATACGCATCATCCACTAAAGCTTTACGGGCTTGCTTCACCGTCACACAAACATGGTATTGACAATTTAAGCTGCTCGAACGTAATGTTGTGGCAATTGCTTCAGCTTCAGCAGTATGAGTTGCCAAAATAAGAACTTTTTTGACCCGTTCAAACTGCTTTAACTTTGTTTGTTGCTGTACGCTCGATCCAGAACCATCTGACATAAAAATAAACCGACCATTTCTGGAGGGACTATATTAGTTACGGAATATCGCTCTAAAGAGATGTTGTAAGGCACGCCTCTTTAAATATGTGGTTCGACAAGTTTTAAAAAACCATTTTGCTACCACACAAGCTCGATAAGCCATCGCGAGACGAATTCAATTTTTTATTTATCTCTATTTATACTATTGTTTGTAACGGTTTAGATCGAGTTATTTTCGAGAATATTGCTTAAATAAAAGTTTTTTTGACAAATTTAGGCTTAACTCGCTGCAAAAATTGTAAGTCGATGACGCTGACAATCTAAAATTCTTTACGAGCAAAAATAGTCATCGATAAAACCAATAATAAAGCCGTGTATAAAATACCATACAAAGCATTGGCAGCTAAATTGCCCGAGTCGGGCAGCAAACCGTAAACTGCCTCATTCTTTAAATCCAGTCGCGAAAGGTCGGGCAGAATTAAATAGAGACTGGTAGTTAAACTTTTAATACTCTCGTTTTCACTCAATTTTCCTAGCTCTACTAAATCCTGGCTGAAATGACCCATCAAGTAAACGCCAAAACTAAGTAAAGTTGCCAGAATCGAACTGGTAAATACGCCGAACAATAAGGCTACACCAATTAATAAAGCTAACTCTAGCAACAGATAAACAGCCGTAACTATTAGCGCGCTTAAAGGATAGGTAATGTCAGAAAAACTTAGCATTGCCAGGTAAATTACCATCATGATTGTTACCACGACTGCTAAAACTGCTACTAAACCTAGTTGTTTGCCCAAAATAAATTCAGCGCGGCTGATGGGTTTTGGTACGAGCATCAACAAAGTGCGCTGTTCGATCTCTTTGTTAATCGTTCCCGTACCGATAAAAATAGCTATGGTCACGCTCATTAGAGCAATAGCACCGATACCAAAGTCTAAGAGTATTTTTTCATGAGTACCTGCGGCAATCTCTGGAATTATTCTCTGGGCGAGAATTAACAATAGGGTAAAAAAGCCGATAAAGTAGAGGATGCGATCGCGAATAACTTCTTGAAAACCATTTTTGGCAATGGTTAGCACTCTATTGGGATTCATGGAAATCTTCTGGAAAATTTGTTAGTCAAGATCGGGGTCGATACTGTTGCATATTTCCCAAAATAAGTGGTAAACATAACATCGATCGCTCTAATGTTAAGTAAAGTTTAAGTTTATCGCTCGACTACACATTTGACTAAAGGCTCAAATTTTGCCACCAATTCGGAGCGGCAGATACCCAGGCTGGGAAAAGGAGTACTGCCATAATTTTTCCCTATCTGTAGGGGAAATACGGAGTTTTCGTCTAAAAACACAAATTCGCCACCTGCAGCTTTGATAATTACCCATGCCGCCGCAATATCCCAAATTTTGGGGGTAGCTTCTACACCACCAATTGCCGCTCCTGCTGCTACTAGTAACAGGTTATAACTGGCAACCCCGATCATTCTTACTTTGCAGGGAAAAGGATGTTGCAATACTAACAAACTACGAGCGCAGAAGTTAAATAAATGACTTTTGCTGGGATTATCTTGAGTTGTTGAGAGGGGTTGCTGGTTGAGATAGGCTCCAGTAGGACCATTTAAACCAGTTTCACCATACCAATAGCCATAAAAAGACTGTTGCAGCATGGGTAAATAAACAAAGCCAAATACTGGCATACCCTGGTAAAACAAACCCAACGAAATTGCCCAGATAGGCACGCCGCGAGTAAAGTTGGTCGTCCCATCTACAGGATCGACGATCCAGCACCAGTCGGTAGCGGGAAAGACATGGGTAGTTTCTTCTGTCAGTACGCCATGTTCGGGAAAAGCAGTAGCGATCGCTTCTCTAATAGCTTTATCCGACCATTTGTCGGCTTTGGTTACTAAGCTGCCATCGGCTTTAGCAGTGGCTTGTATTTTACCAAAATCTTCCCTCAAGCGATCGCCTACAGTCTGAGTTGTTTCCTGACAAAAATCTAACACCTGTTGCCAAAATTCATTCATTTTATGTCGTGCCTACCGCTATAGTTTTGCAAAAAAAAAGCTGGGTTTTAATAACCCAACTTACAATCTATAGCTAAATAATTACTTACTCAACCGCTCTAAATTTGGTGCGCCCTGAGAAAGGGTCGAGTAAAAAGAAGTTTGTGGCGACCGCCGTGCTGTTTCGATTAAACTCGGTACGGAATTACGCGCTCTAGCGGTTAACTGAGCGATACTAGAATCATAAATTTGGGTAATTAGTTTGGGATACAACCCGATGCCGATAATGGGAATTAACAGACAGGCAATAATAAATACCTCTCTCGGTTCGGCATCGATCAGGTTGGTATGATGGACGAGTTCTTTATTTTCGGGACCGTAGAGCATTTCTCTTAACATTGACAAGAGATAAATTGGCGTGAGAATTACCCCAACTGCGGCTAAGAAAACAATAATTACTTTAAAAGTAGAGTTATAGGCATCACTGGTGGCAAAACCGACAAATACCATCAGTTCTGCGACAAACCCACTCATTCCAGGTAAAGCTAAAGAAGCAAAGGAACAGGTAGTCCACATGGCAAAGATTTTTTTCATTTTTTGCCCGACACCACCCATTTCATCTAACATCAGCGTATGAGTGCGATCGTAAGTAGCTCCGACCATAAAAAAGAGGCTCGCGCCGATTAGACCGTGAGAGATCATCTGTAGCATCGCTCCACTAGTACCCAAATCGGTAAAGGAAGCAATCCCAATTAACACGAACCCCATGTGAGAAATTGAAGAATAGGCAATTTTGCGCTTGAGGTTGCGTTGGGCAAAAGAAGTCAATGCCGCATAAATAATATTGACTACCCCTAAAATCACCAAAATGGGAGCAAAAACAGCATGAGCATCGGGCAGCATTCCCATATTCATTCTGATTAAGGCATAACCACCCATTTTTAGCAGAATACCTGCCAGCAACATGTGCGCTGGTGCGGTGGCTTCGCCGTGAGCATCTGGCAGCCAGGTGTGTAGAGGAAAAATCGGTAGCTTGACACCGTAAGCAATCAAAAATCCACCATAAAGTAATAGCTGTAAATTTATCGTATAATCTTTAGCGGCGATCGCGCTCATGTCAAAGGTAACTGTATCCCCATAGAATGCCATAGTCAAAGCGGCAATCAAAATAAATAATGAGCCGCCAGCAGTGTAGAGAATAAACTTAGTTGCCGCATACAAACGTTTTTTACCGCCCCAAATTGACAGAATTAAATATACGGGAACGAGTTCCAATTCCCAGACGAGAAAAAATAGCAGCATATCCTGTACGGCAAAGACAGCAATTTGTCCGCCATACATTGCCAACATCAAAAAGTAAAACAGCTTGGGTTTGAAAGTTACGGGCCAAGCTGCCATAATCGCCAGGGTGGTAATAAAACCCGTAAGCAAAATTAACGGCATCGACAACCCGTCAGCCCCAACCGACCAGTTGAGATCTAGTTCGGGTATCCAAGAATAACTTTCTACTAACTGTAGGTCGGGATTGTTGAAGTCATAACCAGTATAAAAAGCATAGACTAAAACTACAAAATCGATTAAGCCCACGCTTAAGGCATACCATCTTACCGTTTTGCCATCTTTGTCGGGAATCAACGGTAGCAGCAAGGAAGCAGCAATGGGAAACAAAATGCTGATAGTTAACCAAGGAAAGTTTGTCATAAATTGAAGGTAGAAATTTGGCTTGGGTAGGTTTGTTTGTTAAGTCTCTTTAATTTCTATGTTCCAAGCTAATTCTAGTAATCTAGAGCATTCTTAACAAATTATTTATAGCCGAACCAAAAAAATTTAGCAGAAATAGCAAGTTTACTGATGTTTGCTAAAATATGAAAAGATTATGAAAAAGCTTGAAACTTTTAAAGCGAAAAAATTACGAGACGGCAAAACCTTTGTGCGATCGCGGCTTACAAAAAGTTTATTCAGCTATCTGCCCGTAGCCTATAAATACCAATGATGAATCCAGCTTTAGGAATTACAGTCGATAATATTAGCGTTACCTACAATAATGCTCGCCTCGCGCTTTATAATGCTAGCTGCCAAATTTTACCAGGGACGATTACTGGGTTGGTAGGACCTAATGGTGGTGGTAAATCGACTTTGTTTAAAGCGATTATGGGGTTTTTAAAGCCAAATCAGGGATGGGTTCGCATTAATGGTTTGTCAATTGCTAGAGCGCAAAAACAGCAGCTTATGGCTTACGTTCCCCAGGCAGACGAAGTTGACTGGAACTTTCCTATTAGCGTCGCAGATGCAGTAATGATGGGACGTTACGGCTATATGAATCTATTACGGATACCTGGTTCTCAAGATCGCCGTCTGGTCAGAGAAAGTTTGGCGCGGGTAGGGATGTCCGAATATCGCAACTGTCAAATTGGAGAACTTTCGGGAGGACAGAAAAAACGAGCTTTTTTAGCCAGGGCTTTGGCTCAGGAAAGTAAAATAATGTTGCTCGACGAACCTTTTACAGGGGTAGATATTAAAACCGAAAAAAGCATTATCGATCTGCTGCTACAGCTAAAAAATGCAGGACATACTATCTTAGTTTCGACTCACGATTTAGCCTCAATTTCTACTTTTTGCGATCGCGTCATTTTACTCAATCAAACTATCTTGGCGGCAGGTACTACCGAAGAAGTATTTACCGAAGAAAATTTAGCAATGACTTTCGGTGGTTTATCTACAGTAGGTAGCGATCGTTATAAGAATACTAAATCGCCAAAAAGATAACTTATTTCTCCTCGTCTCCTAGTCTCTTGGTCTCCCAGTCTTAAAATTATTTGTTATTAGATTAAAGAGAAATGGTATTGTCCCTCTGTACTTCACTGCTATTGAAAAGGTAGCGATAAGCCTACGGCATAGCTTCGCTACACATTTTCAATATCATTTAATTTCTTCTGTAGCTGTGTTGCCTGAAATTCTTAGTCTGCTAATCTTTGCTCGTATTCTACTAACTATCTCTAGGTTCGGAAACGGAAGACAGTGTTAGCTTCTAGCGAAAATTACAGGCTATGCCAGACCACAAATTGATGATAATACCATCTGGCTTATTTGCAGAAAGCAAACCAAATAGACTGTCTGATGCTACAAACTCTATGCCTAAAGTACTTTCTGTCACTTCAACATTATAATTTGCTTCCAAATCAGCAAGCGTTTTGCCCAAGCCAATATTATTTACTGTTGTTAGATTCGCACTCTCAGTATTTTGATGCACTGTCCAGCCAACAAAGCGATCCTTAATTGCATTTATGCTCAAGCCATTAGACCAAGTGATGAAACTCATCGCTCCTGCTGAACATTCACTGTTTCGGTTTTTTTGCATTGGTTCTCCTAAGACAGAAGAAATCGCAACAGTTGAAGTAGCAATATCTGTATCAAAAGGAATAGTTTGTGTTTTTCCCGACTGCTCGTCAATAAGCAATAAACCATCTCCAGACAAGGCGAGTAATGTGTCTGTCAAATTTTCTGTTTCCGTTTCGACTGCAATATTGTCTGCGGCTTCTCTTTCAGTAAGTGAAGATTCTGTGTCTTTTACTGTCGTCTGTAAGTTATTTGTTTCACTGCCACTGACAGTATCTGAGGATGTGTTGCTACAAGCAGCAAACCATAACAGTAAAAGTAGGCTTGAGGTAGATAAAGCCATCGAGCTTATGTTTTGTTTAGGCACAATCTCTATAGAAAGTAATTAGTGGCTCATAAAGATGTTTCAAATATCATCTCCTACTGGCACGCTTATTACCGAACTATTTTTAGTTCGACCATCCTAGCAGCATACTGGTTTTTCAGCATTACTATCGCTCGTTCCAAAGAAAATCGAGGATGCGACGGCTAAGATTGAGCATTGATTGCAACAGAAGTGAGTCATAAATTACTATAAAATTCAGTTCTTTGAAAGTTAGCTCAAAACATATTCAATCATCATCCACCAATACCCAAACGTAGAGCTAAGGTGGAACTTAAAGGAATTAGCGTAGCTAACATCAGAAATAGTGCCAGTAAACCCCAAGCAGCCCTAGTATCGTTTGGTTCTGTTAATTCGTTCATTACGGGGCGTTCTAAATCGCGCTGTAGAAACAAAATTAATATCGCCCAATAAAGCGGAATGGGATTGGTAGGATTGAATAATGAAACAATACCTAAAACAATTAATGTAGCTACGGTGGTACGCCGAGCAATTTTACGTCCGTAAATAGCGTGAACGATTCTGCCGCCATCTAACTTACCTGCTGGCAAGAGATTTAAAGCTGTAATTACCAAACCCAGCCAACCTACTATGACTAGAGGGTGGATATCGACAATTGCTGCTTCTAAAGACGAACCTAAAACAGTTTTTGCCAAAGCACCGACTAAAATCGAACTGCGAAAAAATTCTGTAGGCAACTGAAACAGACTGCCAGAATGAGATAAAACCAAGCCTAACATTAGCAGTATTAGAGAAACAATTCCTCCTACTGCCGGTCCTGCCAGAGCAATATCAAACAAGGTAGAGCGGTTGGGCAACAAAGATTCAAAACGAGTAATTGCCCCAAAAGAACCAATTTGCCAGGTGGGAATGAAAAAAGGAATGCTAAGACGAATGTTATTACGTTTGGCTAAAACGCGATGCCCAATTTCATGAGCGATTAGTACGCTCCATAAGCCAATACCCAAAGGAATGGTTTCCCCGTAGCGACTAAAATCGCTAAATAAATCGAAACCTAACAGTAAACTAGCTGCTTCTAAACTTGTAACGACGGTAGCAATAAACAAAACTAAAGCAAGATTTTTTTGAGCCAGGGTAGTAGGTTGGGGATCGTTCGAGCTAGGTAAAATTACTACTACAGGCTTTTGGTTGGGATTATTAACTAAAAACAGACGATATTTTTCTCCAAATAGCTTTTCTAGCTTTTCGCTCATCATCGAATGTGCTGTTTCGGGATCGTTTCGCAGATTACCGCGAAAAATCGCTCCATTGCCTTCGAGAATTGTTTCGGTAGCGAAGAAGGTATCAATACTAAAAATTTCTTTAAGTTTAGCGATATCGTCTTCGGGAATTGGTGTGAGTGCCGATAACATTAAATCGGTTCCAGAATCTGTTGACTCGGAAGATTCTGCCTCTTTAATCGCTTCGGCTTTGATTCTGGCTGCGGCTTTTTCCTTGAGAAATTCTTCTTGTCCTGCGGCTCTTAATTTTCTGCCCAACCAAATATAAACTGCAACTGAGGCAATAAATAAAAATAGTATTCCTACTATGTTGATGTAAATTCCCAGAGCAAATAAGCTAAAAAACAGTAGCCAAGGAGCAGTCAGGACTACTGATTGCAACCATCCTAAAATTCCCAGTCTGCCATATTCTTTGGCTCGATTGTAACCCCAAAGCAAAATTACAAAGACGACAGCAATTAAGAAAAAAACTAGCGGAGATTGCGATTCATTAAACATTAGCTATTTATTTGAGTAGGAGTAAACCATTAGGAATTACAACACTATTTTATAAGAATAATTACCGAGAAGTTAATACAATGAGCAATGAACAGTGTTTACCGATCTGTTGATAATTGCTAATTGCTCATTGCACACTGTGTAGAGCAGCTCTAAGATTACCGTTGTTTTGTAATAGTAGTTCGGATGCTGCCGTTGCATCCAAACCAGTCCAGTACATTAATAGAGCTAGTTTGACTTTTTTATTGCTGCGCTGTAACAATTGTTCTGCTTCTTGACGATCTAAGTCTGTAAGATCGCTAATTATTCTCAAGGCGCGATCGTGTAATTTGCTGTTGGTTACGGCTACATCAATCATGCGATTGCCGTATACTTTGCCTAGACGCACCATAACTCCTGTAGAAAGAATATTCAACGCCATTTTTGTAACGGTTCCTGCTTTGAGTCTGGTAGAGCCTGTTAAGATTTCTGGTCCTACTAACAAACGGATATCGATATCGGCATCTATAGGAACTTGTTCGGCACTAACGCAGCTTATAGCAATAGTAGCTGCGTCTAACTCTTTGGCAGCCTGCAACGCTCCATGTACAAAAGGTGTAGTTCCTCCCGCAGTGATCCCTACAACTACATCAAATTTGGTTATGGATTCGCTAAAAATGACATTTTTACCGTCTGACTGGCTATCTTCTAAAGCTTCAGAACTTTTGACCAGGGCATCGTCGCCTCCAGCAATAATTCCTCGAATTAATTCTGGAGGGGTGCAAAAAGTTGGAGGACATTCGGCTGCATCTAAAACTCCCAATCTACCGCTAGTACCCGCACCAACATAAAATAGTCTCCCTCCCTGGCTTAGCGAACTGGCGGTAAGCTCGATCGCTTCTGCTAGTTGAACTCTTGCTTTGGCAATTGCTTCTATAGTTTGGCGATCTTCTTGATTGAACAAATCGACTAGTTCTAATGTAGACAGGCGATCTAGATTGCTGCTGCGAGAATTTGTGCGTTCGGTTAGAAGATGTCCTCTCGATGGTAAATTGTCTTTCATCCTCTGTTATCTCAAATTTTAGCGATCGCCAAACGGACTCGATTCCTATTATTAACCAAATTATAAAAGTCCTTCTAGCTGTTGGCGAATTCGTTCTAGTTCGGCTTCTGCGAGCGAGGAATTGGACGAAGTTTCATTGGCAGTTGGTGGCTCTTCGTCATTCCAATCTGGTTGCTCGACGTTTTTCTCGGGAGGAACTGCTAATTTTTCGCTATCGACAATTTCCCAACCATAGTCGCTTTGACGGCAGAATGCTTCTACTTCTTCAGAATCTATTGCTTCTACTGAAGGAGCGGGAAAATCTTGTGCTTCTAGTAACCCTGCATAACGAAGCGCGTCATCTTCCTCTTTAAACATTAGTATGGTGTTGCGATCGCCGATCTGAATGGTATGAATTCCCTCATTTTCGGTTCTGGCATTAAATAGCAATATATATACGCGCATCTCAAGTAAATATTAGTAATATTTATGACAATTACATCACAAAATAGACCATATTAGTATTTTGAAATAAACAAATGTAAAATTGCTTACCGCCTATTATTAAAAAATGAGCGATTTTTAAAGCAGCTTGCAGAGAGCAATAAGCCCGACAACATTCGCTTCGCGATTGCCAAAGGCAGCGCGCATACTGCGATCGCACGCGCTCTTAGTTTCTAGTTAACCATTTTTGAGCGTTAAGACGCTGCAAAACATACATAACTAATAAATCTAAAGTTACTTTACGTTCGTCAATCATAAAGGACTCAATCGTGCTAGGTTTAGCACCGCCAGCAGAATAGGAAAAGGCTTTTTTCCCCGTGATATCTTCTTCTGGAAAATAAAGTTTGAACTGACGTTTACCTTGTTGCCAGTTACCGATTACCTGCCAACATTCATCGTTTAATTCTGCTCCTTCTAAAGTTATATTTTGCTTGGTAAAGGTTAAATTTATATCTTCAATCCCTTCATCAGCAAACGCTTTTTGCAGTGCGGGAGTAAAGTATTCTTCAATAAATTCAGTAAAGGGCTTATCTTCTGGCTTTTCTTGCTTTTTTTTATCAGCAGGCTTGTTTTTAGCTGCTGATTTTGCTTTTGTATCTTTACCTTCTTGCTTGTTAGTTTCTTCTGCTGATTTTGCTTTTGCCTCTTTACCTTCTTCTTGCTTGTTAGTTTCCTCTGCCATGTTTTACCAAATATAGAGCGTGGGCTAAAGTTAAGTAGTCGATATTTAAGTTTATGGTATTTCGGAAATATTTTACCATAGGCGATAAATCAGCAGTTAATTTATTGCATGGCAGGATAAGTCAGACATAAGTAACATAGTAAGCTATATTATTTACACCTACCTTGGCGATCGCTCATCTACCTATTGCATAACTTTGTATTGTTTTTAGCGACATCTTTCAAAATTAGTAAGTTACGCTTGGCTTGGTTATAATCCAGTTCATTAACTCTTTAAAAAAGAAATAAGAATCCCAAAAAATATAGCTATAAGTTCCTACTATTAAAGTTGTTATTATCAAACTTACTTTTTTCAGTTTGCTGGCACTAACATAAGCCAACCAGTAAACGACAAAAGGTGTCGTCCAATAAAAAAAAATTCCAAATCCAAATGTTTTAAATGTTGTAGCAAAAAAACGGTCTGGTATGTGTGTAGCTAGTTTTAAGAAAAAACAACAGGCTAACATTCCGACAACAAATTGAACTAAATTGTTTTTTAAAAGTAAAAATAAATCTTTTTTAGCGTTAGTTTTTTTCATTATAATTTTTCGGTTTTTTTGTCGATTTAGACAAAAAAATTTATAAATATTTGTTTGCTTCTCATGTAAGCAATTATATCTAAGTGTTTATAACTATTTATTGAAGAGTTAGCAAAGTTTGCTACGTAAATATAATGATAGCGTGTAGAAATACTACATTATTGCTACCAATATCGTGTAAACCTCACACAAAATTTTTTATTACCAGATATTTTTCAGTCGTGTTCGAGCAAAGCTGTACGACTTTGAAAATTACTTAAATATGGTTTGAAATTCTGTATTTTGTAAGCTGTATTGTGCTATAGGCACTTAGAGTTGCGTCAAATTAGTTAACGCTTACTGTAATTTCCATTTTGTAAAGATAGCTGTAGCGAGCCTGAAAATTATGGATGTGGAGAATTTACAGACTAATTTACAGCAATAAAAGAAAAAATAAATTGGCGATCGCAAGTCTTCAATTCAAAATTGGCAATCTATTGGGTGGGGTAAATTATGCCCACCCATAATTCTGTTAAAAATAGATTTTGTTTGAGTAATAATTAGTTATAAATGTTTTTCGAGCATAGTTTGCAGTTGCTGTTTGCCGATCGCGCCTTCATGAGAAGAGATGACGCTATCGTCTTTAAACAATCTCAAAGCTGGTACGCCTTCAACTTTACATTTGGCTACAGATTCAGGATTAGTATCCATTTCTAACTTAACTACTTTCAGGCGATCGCTGTAATTGTCTGCTGCCCAATTTATCGAAGGGGCAACCAAACGGCAGGGACCACACCAGTCTGCCCAAAAATAAACTAATACTGTTTTATCGGCTGTCAGTACTTCTCGCTCGAATTCTTTGTCTTCTATTTCAATTACTTTACTCATTACTTCTCGCTCCTAATCTAACGACGAATACCTTAAACAAACTTTATCGAACTGTGGTCAAAAATGGAAATAGCAGGTAACTAGTACCGCTAGGCGAAAGTTAAAAGATAAAAGCGCACCGCCTGCGCTGAGGATACCTCAGCGTAAAGACGGAGCAAGAAGCCAAAGGTTTTAAACTATAAGGCTTTCAATATTTTTAAACGGTTTTTTACTTATGTCCTAGTCCACTGATACCTGCTTTAACTACTAGCGAAAGCAATCTATTAATTGTCAATTGTTACTATGCCGCACAAAATTTTTCCCAGTATTGAAGTCATTAAGGATCTAGTCTAACGATCTAGCTGAGAACGCAGTTCGTCCAACTCGGCATCAATTACCGAATCATTAGGAGATGTGTCAGATTCTTCGGCAGCAGGTAAAGCTTCTTGTTTTGGAGAAGCACCAGATAACTGAGCCTTCATTGCTGCAAGCTCGTCATCAACTCCGCTACTGGCTTCGAGTTGGGCAAACTGTTGCTCGATTCCCGAACCGCCTAATTCGGCAGCAGATTCGGATTCTGCTTCTAACTGCATTACCTTATCTTCCATACGCTCGAAGGCTCCCATGGCGCTATTGGTACTCAGATTATTGACGCTATCCTGTAGCTGTTTTTGAGCTTTAGCAGCATTGGCTCTGGCGCGGAGCATATCTTTTTTGGTTTTAGCTTCGGAAATTTTACTTTCTAAAGCGATCAAACTGCGCTTGAGAGTAGAGACGTTTTTACTTTGTTGATCTAGCTGCGCTTTTAGAGTAGCGGCAGTATCGGCAAAAGATTTTTTGCGTACCAATGCTTCGCGAGCCAGATTTTCATCACCCTTAGAAAGAGCTAGTTGCGCTCTTTGCTGCCAGGTATTAGCTTCAGACTGATTTTTGTTGTACTGTTGCTCGGTTCGTTTTTGAGTCGCGATCGCGCGGGCAACGGCTTGGCGAAGTTGCACCAAGTCTTCCTGCATATCGATTACGGCTTGTTCTAAAACTTTTTCGGGGTCTTCGGCTTTGCTAACTAAGTCGTTAACGTTAGCTCGAACCACTCTGCTAAGACGATCGAATAATCCCATGATGACTGTAGATCCTTTATTCGTTGACAAAAAGCGTGAAAATTAGGCAAACTCAAGGATATTAGTCCGCCGTGAATTGCGTCTTTAGACTGCGATAGACTTTCACGTTTCTAGTGTTACACATTCCACTAGGCTACCTTCTATTTTAGGAAATAGGTCAAAATGATTAAAATCCTTCATCTATCTGATATTCACATGGGTAGCGGCTTCGCACACGGTCGCATCAATCCCGAAACGGGAATTAATACTCGTCTAGAAGATTTCCTCAACAGCCTCAGTCTTTGTATCGATCGCGCGATCGCCGAACCTGTAGATCTGGTATTGTTTGGTGGTGATGCTTTTCCCGATGCTACCCCCGCCCCCTATATTCACGAAGCTTTTGCCAGTCAGTTTCGCCGTTTGGCAGATGCTAATATACCTGCGGTGTTGCTAGTGGGCAATCACGACCAGCATTCTCAGGGCAATGGCGGCGCGAGTTTGTGTATCTATCGCACCTTGGTAGTTCCAGGCTTTATCGTCGGCGATACGGTAACAACCCATCGTCTGACTACGCGCAATGGCGAAATTCAAATAATTACTTTACCCTGGTTGAATCGCTCTACTCTATTAACTCGTCCTCAAACCGAAGGCTTAGATCTTGCCGAAGTTAACCAGCTATTAGTACAAACTCTTCAGCCAGTTTTAGAAGCCGAAATACGCCGTTTAGATCCCAACTTACCGACAGTCTTATTAGGTCATCTCATGGCGGATCGGGCTAATTTGGGTGCAGAGAAATTTTTGGCAGTAGGTAAAGGATTTACTATTCCTCTGTCGATGTTAATTCGCCCCGAATTTGATTACGTAGCTTTGGGACACGTCCACAAACATCAAAATCTCAACCCCACCAACGATCCCCCCGTAATCTATCCTGGCAGCATCGAACGAGTAGACTTTAGCGAAGAAAAAGAAGATAAAGGCTACATTTTACTGGAAATCGGATCGGGTAAAGCTGAGTGGGAATTTTGCTCTTTACCAGTGCGTCCCTTTTGTACTGTAGAAGTAGATCTTTCCCAGTCAGAAGATCCCCAAGCAGCAATTTTAGCAGCGATCGCCAAACAGCCAATCGAAGAGGCGGTAGTAAGATTAATCTACAAGCTTCGCTCCGAACAGCTAGAGTTAATTAATATTGCAGCAATCAACCATGCACTTAAAACCGCTCACAGCTACAGCATTCAACCTCAGTTAGTCAGTCAGTTAGCTCGTCCTCGTCTACCAGAACTGGGCGCGGGTAACACTTTAGATCCTATTGAAGCCCTAAAAACTTATTTAGATAACCGCGATGATTTAAAAGATCTAAGTAAAGATTTAATTGCAGCTGCAGAAGGTTTACTGAATAAATAGGGTTATTAGAGAAGAAGCAAGAGGCAATAGATAGTAGATTTAGCTAGTTTTTCTGATTTTTTTATTTACTGCCATACTGCAAAGCTGCTGGTATTTGTTCTTTTGTATTAACGTAGTTGGGCGATCGCTGTTCGATCGAATAAATTTGCTGTAGTTTATCGGAGCATTCTCGTTGCAGTTGGCTCAAATGAAGTAGTTTCGCTTTTTACCAAAACTCGATCGAGATAAATTTCACAGTCTGACTCTTGAGAAGTTATTCGAGCATTCTCAAGGCTATTGACTTGAGCGATCGCTCTTTGTCTTAAAATTGCTTAATTTAAAATCCTAGTTTCGGTTAGGTTTGAAAATTTTTGATTGAGTACAAGCTTTTGACATTAATAACAAGTTGTGGTTCTATCGAAAGTTAACATTAAATTAACAATAGTTTAAAAATGTACGATATTGAACCCCAAGAGTACAATGCCAATAATTTTCTTAAAAAATCCAGTACAGCAAAGCAGCCGCTTATTATAACGGTTTCTTTTGAATTGCGAAAACTTTTAGAAATTAGATTTGAGCCTAAGACGATTTTTAAAATAATTACTTTATTAGTAATTATTTTGGTCGTAATTAGTACCGTGGGACAAATGTATAAATATATTTTGGCTGATGGCAACGAAAATATACTAATTAAACTGTTTTATCTAAATAATGAAAAAAATCTGCCTACGGCTTATTCTTCTTTGTCTTTGTTATTTTGCAGTTTGTTACTAGCTGTTATTGCTATAAATAAACACATCAGGAGCGATCGCTATCGATTTCATTGGACTACTTTATCTCTAATTTTTTTATATCTTTCTGTAGATGAAGCAATCTCTATTCATGAAAAAAGTATTGAAACAACTCGCAATTTACTTAATACTACTGGCTTTTTTTACTATGCTTGGATAATTCCAGTCATGTTTCTACTTGTTATTTTTATTCTATTTTATTTGAAGTTTATTAAAAGGCTACCACAAAAAACTAGATTTTTATTTTTATTCGCAGGAATGCTATTTATAGTCGGCGCGCTTGGTATAGAAATGATTGGTGCAAAAATATATGTGATGCAAAATAAAAGTGAGAAGAATTTAATTTATGCAATGGTTGCTACTCTCGAAGAAACTTTAGAAATGATGGGAACTACAGTTTTTATTTATGCTTTATTAGATTACATTAAAAAATACATTAGGTATTCAAACCTCCAAGTGGTTTTAAAAAGATGAAAAAAAGATAGAAAACAAGTATGGGCGAGTACTAAAGCACCATCTGCACCCCAAACTGCTTAAAACATCAGTCCGCTATTCGGTTCTGGTTGCTGTATTCCCAGGCAATCGTAAACATCAGTTAACCTGCCGTCTTTTAGTATGACTAATACCGTTACCGCAATAACCAGCCCGTGTCATACGCGTACAGGCTTCATGATAGTACAGAAATTTAATGAACAGTGAACAGCGACAATAATTTAGCTGCGAGAGTGTTACTTGCTCATTGCTCCTGGAAAAGTTGAGGTCGATCTTTACTGGTAGGACGAGATACCTGTCCCGTTAAACTAGAAGTATTAAGTTGAAGTTCAGCTTCGGCAAAATTAGCATAAGCCAATATTCCCAAACTAAGTTCTACCGCCAGCAAGATGTTGAATAAATTGGTTTTCATAGTAAATTGAACTTCCTTGAATTTTCAATTTTTAATTTACGAAGCGATAGAGAATAACTAAGGAAGTTTTTATTAATAGAGGATGCAAAATGGAACGAGGATTACTCTGGCTACCGTTATTGCTAGCGTTTATTTGGCTGGCTTGGAGTGGCTGGAATGAATATCAAAAGCTAGAGGCTTATAAAGTTTGGGCAGAACGGTTCGACAAAGCCAAATATGATATTTATGCCGTACTAGGACAAAAAGATGCAAAGTTGACTTGGGGCAAGCCTACTCGTAAGGGCATGGTAGATTTAGAGAGTTTTTTCCTTGATGACGTTACCGCAATAGACTTAATGGTAGGCGATCGCGTCGTAGAGTTTGATAGAATTCCTACTAAAGGAAAAGCCGCTCTTAAATTCAGTCGCAATGCTGCCGACTCGTTACAGATTCCCTTTACCGATATTGGTTTGGCTGCCAAATGGTGCCAATATTTACGGCAGGAACGAGAGAAAGTAACGAGTACGTAGTTATACCGATTAAAAAATGTTTGCAACATACGAAATTTTAGTAGGGGCGTTTCGCGAAACGCCCTAAAATCCAAACTGCAATCTCACGTTACCCACATAAATATTAGGATTGTCTTCAAAGTTATTGGGATTGGCGACTAAATAAAAAGCTGGAACTATGGCAATGTTATCGTTAATAGGATAGTGCAAAGTTACTTCAAACTCATATTGAGTGCCGCCATCTCCCGCACCAGAAACCAAAAACTCTTCGCCGTCTATGACATCAAAGGGAATGACAAAAGAAAAAGTTCCCAAACCCCCTTCCTTAATTAAGTCGGGAAACGCTATTCCTGCTTGGAAAGCTTGAGCGTTAACTTCGCCATCATCTAAAGCTGGATTTCTGGGAAAAATGCTGGTACTACCATAGCTGTAGCGTCCAAAAACGCCGAGCCAATCCAAAATTGTCCAATCAAAGCTAACTGCAAAAGTATCGGCAGGTGCATCGCCAATGGTACCGCCAAAGCCATCGTCGGCAACACCATAAATCGGTTCGCCCGTAGCACCACCGACACCAAAGCCAGTAATGTTTCCAGCAGCATCAAGTATTGGTTGATTGTTATCTAAAGTCGATCGCGTGTAGAGCAGACGAATATTAGCTTTATCGGCAATCTCTAAATCTATTTCGGCGGTAATAGTTTGTGTGGCACTAAAAAAACCTTTATTAGGATCGGACGAAGTATTATAAAACTCGGAAGGTAAAAATTCCGTATTCTCTCCTAAATAACCAACTTTGAAAGTTAGAAAATCATTAAAGTCGTAAGTTACTACCGCTCCCGAACCGCGATCGATTGCATTAACTAAAGTTCCACCGCTAGAGTTATAGCTACTGGCTCCATTGAGAAAAAGGGTATAGGCATTGTTATCAAAATAGCGATACCAGTTGATTCTAGGTCCCACTACTACCCGCAATTTTTCGCCAATGGGAAAGTCATAAAATAGCTCGCGAACAGCGACGCTGCTGGCTTCTGGCGCGCCAGTCTGGTCGGTAAAGGGAACGCCAAAGGTATTATAAAGTCCTGCGGAAATAAAGGTATTGGCAGGAGAATTAGCATTACCTGCTACCAATTGAGTAACTAAAATATCTTCTCCTGTAAAAGAAGTATTAAAGTTAATCCAGGAATAATAGCTAAAGGTAATTTCTGGATCGCTAGTAATATCACTAACTATAGGTTCGCCATCTGCTCCCCTCGCACCACGTCTGATGGTTAGAGGGGTATTCAAATCATTCGTTTCGGCGAGAACATCATCTTCAGCCGTAGCACCTGTAATATTAAAAAAGATATTTCCTGTAAGTTTGGTAGTAGTAGAAAATCGGTTGTCTTCTAAAACAGCAACTCTACCTTCAAGATTATCGACTCTGCCTCCTATGGCTGCTAGTTCGGCAGCAAATTCCTCGCTCAGGCGATTGATGGTGTCTAAATCTTCTCTAGAAACAGCACTGGAGGAAGCAATTAACCGCTCTATTTGGTTTAAGCAAGAATTTAAGCCTGCGGCGAATTCGTAACGGGTTATAGCTTGACTACCGCGAAATGTTTGGTTGGGATAACCAGCAATGCAACCATAGCGATCGACTAAGCTTCTCAAAGCTTCGTAAGCCCAGTCAGTTGGAGCGACATCTCGTAACTGGTTGACATTAGTTACCTGTGACATCCCATTAGGAACTTCTGGCTGTGGTTCCAAGGCAAAATCTTCTGAAGTATCTAGATCTTCAGCTAAAAACTCAATTTCAGCTATGGTAGCAGATGTGTTATCTTCAGTCTCAACTCTACTTTCGGTAAAACTTTTCACTTCTGAAGCTAAAGTCGATCTTGTTAAAAATGACAATAAAAATAGTGGGAAAAATATAAAAATTGGACTGTTAGCAAAATTGTTGCTGTTTGATAATAAACACCACAATCTCAATCTGAATGGTTTCATTTTAACTCTCACACCTAATAATCTTAGCGATCGAAGTTAGCATTGTTATTTGGTTGAGAAAGTATTGCTGTATACAGTATAATACTATTGGTTTATTAAGTTTTAAAAACTACGATCGCTGTATGTTATAGAAAACAGCTAAAATCAAAAATAATAAAACAATACTCGTGCTCGTCTCGTTTTTTATTCTTTAATGTATTGCTAGTATTAAAATAAAATAACTATTGAAAATCATTACTTGCAAACGAAATTTATAGCTTAAATATTGAATAAAAAAAATTAGGAAGTTGCAATATTTAACCAAACGCAATAAAGTGAGTATAAGAGCAAAGTTATTAAACTAGCAATATTATATTAGCAAAGAATAGTATTGTTTATTTGACGATTATTTTTTGACTGTAAAGGTGTTTATTTAACAATTAACTTCCTTGCTATGCGTTCGGCTTTTTCTTGTAAAGCTGCTAATTATACGGTAGATAACTTACCTCGCTCTACTATTTTTTGCCGTCAATAAAACTGTATTCTACATAGTCAGTTTGACAGCAAATTAAAGCTGCTACTGGATCTTGTTACGTACCTATAAAACCAGGGCGATAAAATTGGAAGCCGCTCCATTTATACCCAAACCTACTGAAATTTTGGCATTTAACATTTTACAAATTGGTGCGATCGCGCGATCGCTCAACTTAATCTAGTGAATGTGCCACACATCGATTCCCAGCTAGCCACACGATTTAATAATTGGTTGATACATTAATAAGTACGAGTTTGGAAGAGAAATTTAGCATATTTCCACTTTTGCTACACTATCTGTTGAAAACAGCCTAATAAATCGAACAGAACCAAATTAACTTTTTTTTCGTTAATCCGACAATACTTAATTTCTCAGAAAAAATTCAGTAAAAAAAGGTTTAATAAATAATTAAAAGAACATTAACAATTGAAATGACCGAAAAGTTTTTGAGTTTATTAGCTTTTAGTTTGTTTGTAGGATTGGGACTGACGGCTTGTAGCCAAAATTCTGCTAGTTTGGAATCTCAGAAATTGACTCTAACTGGTTCGAGTACGGTTGCCCCTTTAGCGAGTGAAATTGCCAAAAAATTTGAGGCAGAACATCCAGAAGTACGAATTGATGTACAAACAGGGGGATCTTCTCGTGGTTTGGCTGATGCAGTCCAAGGGTTAGCCGATATTGGTATGGTTTCGCGAAGTTTAGAAGAGAATGAAACCGAGCGATATCAAAGCTATGCGATCGCGCTTGATGGCATTGGCATTATTTTAGAAAGCAGCAACCCCGTTTCTAGCCTTAGTAACAAACAGGTAGTAGATATATATACGGGTAAAATTGATAATTGGCAAGAAGTAGGTGGAAATAATGCGCCTATTACCGTCGTTAACAAAGCAGAAGGTCGTTCGACATTAGAGCTATTTTTGGAATACTTTGAGTTAGAAAATTCTCAAATTCAAGCTGATGTCATTATTGGGGACAATCAACAGGGGATTAAAACCGTTGCAGGGAATAAAAATGCGATCGGTTATGTTTCCATTGGGGCAGCAGAAATAGATATTGACGCGGGTGTTCCTTTAAAATTGTTATCGGTAGGAGGAATAGATGCTAGTACCGCAACCGTTCGCGATGGCTCGTTTCCTCTATCACGCCCATTAAACTTGGTAACAACAGAAACACCTTCTGGCTTGACTGAAAAATTTATCGAATTTGCCCAATCGGAGAAAGTTCATAACCTTGTCGAAGCTCAAAATTTTGTCCCCATCTCTTCTGACCAATTGGTTAAGACACTATAAAGATTTATTTTTAGTTGGGCTACTTAAAATCTTAGCCGCGATCGCTGGTGCAATTATAGTATTGATTTTAAGTTTTCTCTTGAAGGAAGCTTTACCCGCACTGCAAGAAGTAGGAATTAAGGCTTTCTTTACCGATAAAACCTGGAATCCTAACGAAAAATCTTACAATTTAGTGCCGATGATTTGGGGAACGGCTTTTACTACTACTGGTGCGGTTTTACTAGCCACTCCCCTGGGTATTATTTCTGCGCTGTTTTGTCAGTATTACGCACCTAAAGCGATTGCCAGTAGCTATCGTCGTTTAATCGAACTATTAGCGGGTATCCCTTCGGTAGTCTATGGCTTTTGGGGATTGGTGGTGTTAGTACCGCTAATCACTCGGCTTCATCCTCCAGGGACGAGTTTGTTAGCGGGAATTGCTATTCTAACTTTAATGATTTTGCCGACTATTGCTTTGGTTGCTGATGCCACCTTTGCAGAAGTACCTCAAGAATATTTACTAGGTGCAGCAGCAATGGGTTTATCAAGCTGGGGAATAATTTGGCAAATTTTGTTACCTGTTTCCAAAGCGGGACTTCTTACAGGAGTAATTTTGGAAGTAGGTAGAGCAATTGGCGAGACTATGGCAGTTTTGATGGTATGTGGCAATGTAGTACAAATCCCTGATAGTATTTTTGACCCCGTTCGGACTCTAACGGCTAATATTGCTCTGGAAATGGCTTACGCTTTAGATAACCATCGTTCTGCTTTATTTGTCAGTGGTTTATTGCTGTTGAGCGTAATTATTTTTCTGGCGATCGCCATAGAGTTAGTTGAGAGAAAGGTGTGATGATTTCTCAAAAACAGCAAGGTATAGATAGAATAGTCAGTTTTTTATTCTGGGTAGTGCCGTTATCAGTTACCGCTATCTTTATTTGGATTTTGGGAGATATCGTGCGAGGTGGCATCGGGCGACTTAATTGGGCTTTTTTGACTACCGCTCCCTTAGATACGGGAAGACAAGGGGGCATTGCTCCAATTTTGGTTTCTACCCTGCTAATTTTGGCGGTTTGTTTGGCTGTATCTTTACCCATTGGTATTGGCACGGCAATTTTGCTGGCAGAATTTACCTCAGAACGAAACTGGTTTGGCAGATTGGTTCGTCGTAGTTTAGATGTCTTGGCAGGAGTACCTTCAATTGTCTTTGGTTTGTTCGGCAATGCCTTTTTTTCCCAAACCTTGGGGTTGGGTTTTTCGATTTTATCTGGGGGCTTGACTTTAGCCTGTATGGTGTTACCAATTTTAATTCGTGCTTCTGAAGTAGGCTTGAGAGCAGTTCCTAATGAGTATCGTTTGAGTTCTGCTGCTTTGGGTATATCTCGTACCAGCACTATATGGCATTTACTATTACCCGCAGCTATTCCAGGACTATTAGTCGGTTTGGTTTTGGGAATTGGTAGGGCGATCGCCGAAACCGCTGCTTTGATTTTTACCAGTGGTTATGTAGATCGTATGCCCACATCTTTGTTAGATTCTGGTCGTAGCCTATCGATTCACATTTTCGATCTGTCGATGAACGTTACGGGAGGAGATGCGAATGCTTATGGTTCGGCTTTAGTTTTAATTTTAATTTTGTTGCTAATTAATGCGATCGCTGCTTGGTTAGCAAATAGATACAATCATAGTTATGACTAAATCGATTAAGAATTTTTCTCATCATAAAATAGCTGATATTCAGCCTGTGATGCAAATTCAACAATTAAGCTTACGCTATGAGCATAGGCTGGCTTTCCAAGACATTACCCTCTCTATTCCTCAAAATTCAATCGTTGCCATAGTCGGACCTTCGGGTTGTGGTAAAAGTAGCTTTCTTAACTGTCTTAACCGTCTCAGCGATCTAATTCCCGACTGTACCGTTTCTGGTCGTATTCAACTAGGAACGCTTGATATACTTAACCCTAAAGTTAACACTACTGCCTTGCGTCGGCGCATCGGCACGATCTTTCAAAAACCCAATCCTTTCCCCATGTCGATCGAGAAAAATATTACTTTCCCACTTAAAGAACATGGTGTCAGGGATAAGCAAGAGCGCGATCGCGTAGTAAAAAGAGTTTTACAAGATGTAGGCTTGTGGTCGGAAGTTAAAGACCGTTTGCGAGATAGTGCTTTAAATCTTTCAGGAGGTCAGAAACAAAGACTGTGTATCGCTCGCACCCTAGCATTACAACCCGAAATTCTTTTGATGGATGAGCCTTGCAGTGCCTTAGACCCTATAGCTAGTGGTATTGTTGAAGATTTAATCGTTCTTCTGCGTCAAAAATATAATTACACGATCGTTATCGTGACTCATAACTTAGCTCAAGCAAAACGCATTGCTGACTATGCAGCTTTGTTTTGGATCGATAATGGCTGCGGTAGACTCATCGAGTTTGCTCCTGCAGAACAGTTTTTTAATGCTCCCAATTGCGAACTGACGAAGGCTTATATTAATGGTGCTAAAGGGTAAATTATAAGTTGCTTCGTTTGCTCGATCGCCTTCATGTCCAAGTTACCATTAAAGATTTTTTTGTTAAGTCATTTTTTAGCTGTAAAGTGTTTATTTCATAACTAATTCCCTTGCCATATCATTAGCTTTTTCTTGTAAAGCTGCTAATTCTACAGTAGTTAATTTACCTCGATCTACTACTTTTTTACCGTTAATAAAACTGTAGTCTACATAGTCGGTTTGACAGTAAATTAAAGCCGCTACTGGATCTTGTTGGGTACCTACAAAACCAGGGCGATCTAAATTAATAGCGATAAAATCGGCTGCCATACCTGGAGCGAGATAGCCAATATCATCTCTGCCTAAAACTTTCGCTCCGCCTCTGGTGGCAATTTCTAAGGCATCGCGAGCGGTCATGACTGCTGCCGACTCGTCTCGAACGCGAGCGAGTAAAAAAGCAGTACGGGCTTCGTGCAGTAAATTTGTAGCATCGTTTGAAGCCGCTCCATCTACACCCAAACCGACTGGAACTTTGGCATTTAACATTTTACGAATTGGCGCGATACCGCTTGCCAAACGCATATTGCTACAGGGACAGTGTGCCACACCAGTACCAGTTTGTCCGAATTGAACGATCGCGCGATCGCTCAACTTAACACAGTGAGCGTGCCAAACATCGTCTCCCAACCAGCCTACCGACTCGGCATAGTCTCCAGGGATTAAATTAAACTTTGACAGGCTATACTCTACGTCTCCTTTAGTTTCTGCCAAATGGGTATGCAGTCTTACTCCTGGATAACTCCTCGCCATTGCTGCCGACTCTTTCATTAAATCTTGAGATACAGAAAAAGGCGAACAGGGAGCGAGGACAATTCTCAGCATCGAATAGCGCGAATTATCGTGATATTGCTCGATAAGCCGCTGTGAATCTTTGAGAATATCGGTTTCGTTCTCTACTAAGAAATCTGGTGGCAACCCTCCCTGACTTTCCCCCACGCTCATACTGCCACGACTGGAATGAAACCGCAGACCAATTTCTGCTACAGCGCGAATTTGTTCGTCGAGGACGCAGTCATTGGGAAATAAATAATGATGGTCGCTAGCGGTGGTGCAGCCAGATAAAATTAACTCTGCGGCTGCCATCTGCGAACTATAATACATCCCTGCTGCGGTTAATTTATGCCACAGGGAATAATGTGCCGTCAGCCATTGAAACAAATCGCCATTTTGCCCTGCGGGGGTAACGCGGGTTAGGGTTTGGAAAAAATGATGATGGGTATTTACTAAACCAGGCAAGACTATATGTTTATCTTGTAAATCTATAATTTCATCGGCAGTATCTGGTAATTCCGCTGTCGTTCCCACTTGCTCGATAACATTGTCTCTAACCAACAGCGCACCATGACGAATCTCGCGCCGTGCTTCGTCCATAGTTACTAGGGTATGAATATTTTTAATTAGTAGAGTAGTCATAATAATAAAGTTAAGGACGAGCAGGCACAAATCAAATCATTGTTGGATATCTTAGCAATAGAAAAAATTTTTTATTGGTGCGAGTCTAATAATCAGATTGCTCTAAATTTTACGATATACTATCAATAGATTAATATTTATAATCTTGTTTGTATACAGTATGCAAATAAAAAGCAATAAAAAGTATTCAAAACTACCAAACTTTAAGATGAATTAGACTCAAACGGCGTACTTGTACGATCGCCGTTTGAGTCTTTCAAGATAATCGGGGCAGCTATCCCCCTCTGTATTCATAGGGATGAACTGCACATACTAGCTCGACACCTCCATAAATTTGACGAGCGACCCCGCGTCTTTTCAAGACGCTAGGGAACGCGCAAGTGTTGACCGTTCATACTGAACCAACTGCAACAACTCTCTTACTAATTTCTCTTGCTTAATCTCAACACTAACAATCTGCTCGATAGTGCGATCGCCACGAACAAATTATATTTAAAAAACTTACGATCGGTAGAATTTAAAAAATCTCTCTTTAGAGTCGTGTTTGTCTTTCTTTTAACTGTGAAACTAAATAATAAATACGAGCGTAGAGACTATGGAAAAAGAGACATTATTCGACAAATTCTTTCGTGACAGCAATGGAAATATTGTGATTGTACAACCACCAAACCTACCTATTATTGTTTGGGGTGTAGCTAGTTTGCTCAAACTAATCTTTACAACTGGCTTGATTAATGTAGGATTAGACCTAATAGCTTTTGGCTCTTTGTTTACCTGGGCGTGGCTTGAACTATTTCAAGGCGTTAATTATTTTCGCAGAACGTTAGGTTTCATCGTGTTAGTTGGATTTGTTGGGTTGAGAATTTTTAGCAACAATACAATTTAAATGAGTTTTTAGTCTTTAGTTCAATTAATTAATCGCCAGTAAAAACCAAAGCGATCGCAAATATTTTAACGAGCGATCGCCTCGACAGACATTTGACTATGTGTCCAGGACAGTCCTGGAAGAAACTGTACCCAACTGTAATAAACATTTTTCCATCAAGATTGAAAGCATTGTCATCTTAGATAAGATTTTCTTTTTCAAATCTAAAGTCACATACGGCGTAAGGATTTTTCCCGTCAATTGTTTTGGGAACTAACAGCACGAGCCGCAATTTTGTCTACTAAATTGGGAGCTAACAACTTCAACCATAAACCTAACTTTGCTTTAAAAGTCATTACTAGTTCGCGTCGGCGTTGGCTCATGGCTTCAATTATTAAATCCGCACATAACTCTGGAGACATAGAGTGCCGTTCTTTATTTAGAGTAGCTCGAACGGGTTTTCCTTTCGAGCCGATGATGCGATCGCGTATATCTGTAGCTACAAAACCAGGAGAAACAACTAAAACATCTACCCCCGTATCTTTTAACTCGATGCGTAGCGAATCAAAGAAGCCCTGTAGGGCATGTTTGCTAGCTGCATAACCGCTGCGAGTAGGAACGCCAGTTTTGCCAGTCAGAGAAGACACAGCCACCAGTAAACCGCGAGATTCTTTGAGGTAGGGTAAAGCATAGTAAGTACAGTAGACCGCACCTAGATAGTTAACCTGCATTAGCTTTTCAAACATCGAGAGATCTTGTATTTCCTCGAACCGCGCCCACATAGATATCCCTGCATTATTTATCAAACAGGCGATCGTGCCAAAAGCCGCCACACTATCTGCTATCAGTTTTTCACAACCTTCTTTACTAGTTACATCGGTAAAGACGACAATTGCCTTAGCTCCGACTTTGATACATTCACTTGCAGTAGTTTCTAAAGCCTCGCGATCGCGTGCTGCTAAAACCAGATTTGCACCCCGCCTTGCTAGCTTTACTGCTAAAACTTTGCCAATTCCCCTAGAAGCTCCTGTAATGATAATAGTTTTATTTTTAAAATCTAGCATTGAGTTTTGTTAGGTACGCTATTGACTCTAATTTGGCGATAAGTGCTTTCTTGTCGGGAGCTTAACCAAATGCTAACCAGAGAAAATCTCTTGTTTAGCTTATAGCTTATGGCTTATAGCTTTTTTAAGCCGCAGGAAATAACAATTCAGTATTTACTACATGACGATAATAATTTTGTAGATGGCGAGTAGCTGCTGCCCAGCCCCAACGTTCTGCTTCGCTACGAGCATTTTGCCTCAGTTGTTCTCTAATGTCTGTAGCTTCTAGCAAAGCTTTAGTGGCTTTAATGGCACCTTGAGGATCGTCTGGTTCAAATAGATAACCGTTAACTCCATCGGTAACAATATCGGGAATACCGCCAGAATTTGCCGCCACTACGGGACACCCCGCAGCCATAGCTTCTAATAAAACCAACCCTAAAGTTTCGGTACGGGAAGGAAAGATAAAAGCATCGGCAGAAGCATAAGCAGAGGCAAGTTCTAAACCTTGTAAATAGCCGACAAAATGCGTATTGGTATCGGCAAACTTTGCTTGTAATGCCTCTCGGTAAGGACCATCGCCGACAATTGCCAGACGCGCTTCGGGAATGGCTTCTAAGATCGGTTTAATTTCATCTATTTGTTTTTCTGCCGAGACTCTACCCACATAAAGTAATAAAGGACTGTCTGGATAACCTTGAGATAGACGCGATCGCATCTGTACAGAGGCTAAATGGGGCTGAAACATTTCTGTATCTACCCCTCGCTGCCAGAGATCTACCCGTTCGATACCGCGCTCGCTTAGTTCTTCTACCATTGCTGTAGAAGTACACAAGTTTAACCGAGCCTGATTGTGAGCGGCTTTAAGCAATTCCCAGAGTATTCCTTCTAAAGCTCCCAAGCCGTAATGTTGTAAATATTGTGGTAGATGGGTGTGATAGGAAGCAACCAGCGGAATATTCATGGTTTTGGCATAGTAAATTCCTCCCAAACCCAAGACGGCGGGATTGACCACATGAATCAAATCTGGTTGAAAAGCTTCTAGCTCATTTTTCGTACCGATAGGAGGCAGAGCTAATTTTAATTCTGGGTACAGTGGCAAGGGTAAACCTGGCACTCCGTATACTTTTGCCCCTTTGTATTCAGTTATACCTCCTTCGGGAGCTACTACTAAAACGCGATCGCCGTTACGTTCGAGATGTTCGATTGTGTGGCGCAAGCGAGTAACAATACCATCAACTTTTGGTAAGAAAGTTTCTGTAAATAAGGCAATACGCATAAAAAGTCTTAAAAATAATTGTTGAGATTGCTCGAAACCCCTGCTAAAGTCCGAAGGTTCTAACAGCGAGGTAGGCACTGTCTTCGGCAGATTTCTGAGTTGCGATTGGCTGAAACTAATTGATATTGTGCCAGAAGATGGTAACTCGGTTAATAAAAAAATTTTAGAAATTAGCAAGTATAGTAAAAGTCAAAAGTAATTTAGGCTTCAGGGAACGGGGAACGGGGAACGGGGAACGGGCAAGAGGCAAGAGTAGAAACTTTTTACTCGCTATTTTTAATTGTTTTAGTAGCTAAAATTGTTAGTAGATAAAACTTAAGATTGACATGAATACAGAGCGAGGGTTTTCATCTAAAATTATAGTTGCGATTTTTTAATCTAGTTCTCTAACGCTCGGTTGGATAAAAACAGTAGCCGCACAATCTACTTCCCCTCTCAAAGGTTTGTTTACACCAACCCAAGCTCAACAATTTTTTGAAGCAGGAAAACATCAATTAGAAACGAAAACAAAATTTTATCGTCCCGAACAAATTTTAGAGATCGATCGCGTAGAGTTCGATCGCAATTACCAGTTAGAATCAATGAAGGTGGAGACGATAGATCGCAGAGACACTAAAGCAGAATCATCTTCAGAAAACCCATCTCATTAAGCTACAACTGTTTTATAGTCATTCCAAATAAAACCATAGGGAAAACGTACTACTTATTGTTCACTGTTCCCTGTTCCCTCGAAACGATAAATTGGAACACAAGGAAATTAATTGGAACGACTATAGTTCCCAGGCGGCAACGAACAAACTAATCCAACCTGCAATTAAAGCTACACCACCAATAGGCGTAATTGCCCCCAAAAACTTGACATCACTTAATGCCAGAGCATACAAACTACCAGAAAAAATAACTGTACCGACTATAAAAGCCCAACCTGAAATTGCTAAGGCAGTAGGTAATGAAGCGGCGCGACTCAGCAGCAAAGCTACCATCAGTAAAGCTAGAGCATGATACATTTGATATTTAGTGCCAGTTTCCCAAATTTCTAAAGCGCGATCGCTCAATTTATTTTTCAGGGCATGACTGGCAAACGCACCAAAAACTACTGACAATCCGCCATAAACAGAGGCGATCGCTAAAAAAATTCGTGTCATTACTAATTTAATTTCAGAGAAATATTTTCCTGCAAAAATATTATATCGAACTCTTCAGTAAGGCGATCGCTGCTAATTTTTTACAGTTATTTTATTCGCCTTAAATAACAGCTTGATTTAATCTATATTATCTTTGATTTCAATATCGTCGAGATGAAAAAGTGAAGTTAAATTAGAACAGTCACATCGTTATAGAGCAATAAAAAAATTAAAGATGGTTAGTCCTTTATTAGATTTAACTGAATTGGATGGTGAAAATGGCTTTGCGATCGTTGGCTTGAGCGATTTTGGTAATTTGGGCGAAGCGGTAAGTAATGCAGGAGATGTTAATGGCGATGGTTTTGACGATTTAATTATAGGTGCGCCCGAAGCAGGAACGGCATTGTCTAGTTACAACCCTGATAGCTATGGTAGCTATCAGGGTGAAGCATATATTGTTTTTGGTAATGCTAATGGCTTTAATGCCACGCTAAATTTAAATAATCTCAATGGCAGCAACGGTTTTGTCGTTCGTGGTTTAGAAAATCTAGATAATTTGAGTGAAGCGGTAAGTAATGCAGGAGACATTAATGGCGATGGTTTGGATGACCTAATTATAGGCGCGCCTTTTGCAGGAGAAACAGTTTCTACTTCTGAGGGTTATAGCTATAACGATAATCGTGGTCAAGTCTACGTTATTTTTGGCAATACTAGTGGTTTCGCGCCTGAGTTCGATCTTAATAGTCTCGATGGCAGTAATGGTTTGAGCCTTAAAGGTTTGGATAGTTCCGATAATTTAGGTGCCGCCGTAAGTAGTGCTGGCGATATTAATGGCGATGGTTTTGATGATTTTGCTGTAGGTGCCCCTAATGCCAAATTTGGTGATGGCTACAGTAGTGAAGGGGAAGTATACATTATTTTTGGCAATTCTAATGGTTTGACCGCCAATTTCGATCTTAATAGCCTCGATGGGAATAATGGTTTTATAGTTCCAGGTATAAACAGTTACGGCAATTTGGGTGAAGCTATTAGTAATGCAGGAGACATCAATGGCGATGGTTTTGACGACCTGATTATTGGGGCATCTTATGCTGGAGAAGCAATTACCAGCCCCTATGGCTACAAGTATAGTAGTAGTCGTGGAGAAGCCTACGTTATCTTCGGCAGTAGTAATGGTTTTGCGCCTGAATTCGATCTCAATAATCTTGATGGCAGTAATGGTTTTGTCGTTCGCGGTTTAAATAGTTACGATAATTTGGGTAGGGCAGTTAGTAGTGCTGGAGATGTTAACGGTGATGGTATTGATGACATAATTATTGGTGCGCCTAATGTCAATGTTGGTGGTGCCTACAGTAGTGAAGGAGAAGCCTACGTTATCTTTGGCGGTAGTAATGGTTTTGCGCCCGAATTCGATCTCAATAGTCTCGATGGCAGTAATGGATTTAGTGTCATAGGTTTGGGTAGTTACGATAATTTGGGTACGGCAGTCAGTAGTGCAGGAGATGTTGATGGTGATGGTTTTGACGACATTATTGTAGGCGCACCCGATGCCGATGTTAGTGATGCCTATAGTAATGAAGGAGAAGCTTATATTGTTTTTGGTAAGGAGGAAGGCTTTACTGCCAGTGTTGACCTAGCCGATATAAATAGCGATCGAGGTGCTGCCATCCAGGGCGTAGATGATTCAGATAGTTTGGGTACGGGAGTGAGTAATGCAGGCGATATTAACGGCGATGGTTTAAATGACCTAATTGTAGGCGCGCCTGCTGCTAGTGATGATAATCGAGGAACTGCCTATGTTGTCTTTGGGTTTCAGCCTCTAGAACTTTTAGGTACCGCAGCAGACGATACTCTCTTGGGCAGTAGCGGCAGTGACTCAATTTTTGGCTTGGGTGGAAATGACAGTTTGGAAGGATTTGGCGGTAATGACGAACTTCTCGGCGGTTTGGGTAAAGATTCGA
>NZ_JRFE01000002.1 GCF_000756305.1 Myxosarcina sp. GI1 | reverse complement strand
TGGCGGTGCCAATGGCGATACTTTAGTCGGTGGAAACGGCAACGATAATTTGATGGGTAAAGATGGACGAGATCGTCTTAGAGGCAATGATGGTAGCGATACTTTGTATGGTGGTGCCAATGCGGATACTTTAACTGGTGGCAATGGCAGCGATCGCCTCAATGGTAACGGTGGCAACGATAATCTCTATAGTAGTAATGGCAACGATAGCCTTAATGGTGGCTTGGGTAGCGACACTTTAGTCGGTGGCAAAGACAACGATAATCTTGATGGGGGAGAGGGTAACGACAAATTAACTGGTGTGGCTCTCAGTAGCAACAGTAATTTAGGTACGGGAGAAAATGATACTTTAATTGGCGGTGCGGGGCAAGATACCTTTGTTTTGGGCAACCAAAATGGGGTTTTCTATAATGATGGCAATAATTTTTCCTCGGGGGATGACGATTATACTACTGTTAGCGATTTTAACTTACAACAAGACACCATTCAGCTTGCTGGTACGGCAGACCAGTATTTTCTAGATTTTTTACCAGGCAGTTCGGGTACCGATGCCAAAGTGATTTACGATCCTCAAGCTTCTAGTGGTTTAGAGTTAATTGCTTTAATTGAAAATGTCGATACTAATTTAAGTTTGGCAGATTCGGCATTTATTTTTGTTTCGGGATAATAGCATCTATTTTTGTTTGAGATTTATTGGAAAAGGGCAGATATTTAATTTAGTTTAATGCTATGTCTGCCCATTAATTTGTCTTAGAACTTGCGATCGCGCTATTTTGTAATGTTTAGATCGCCATAAGATTTAAAAAATAATGGCTATTCTCTTAACCTTTGTTAACTTTTATACGCATTAATTTTTTTTACCACGATAATACATATGTTTGTCCTGCGTTTATTTAACTACTCAATTTACTAGCTTTTCTCTGTAAAGTCATGCTGGTCTTATATTTGAAGTTTAAACAAAGACAGTCTGTATTAATTATTTAATGGCAATTGGAGATTTCGGTCGTGGTAGATACCTTATTCGATATCAATGACTTAAACGGTGAAAATGGTTTTGCGATCGCTGGTTTAGACAGACCTTTTTCTTTCGATAATTTGGGTGCAGCCCTTAGCAATGCTGGGGATATTAATGGCGATGGCTTTGACGACTTTATTGTTAGCGCATCTAGTGCGGGAAAAGCTATCAAGGGTTACGATGATTTCGGTGTTACTTATTATGATAGCGACGGTCGCGGTGAGGCATATATTATTTTTGGACGCGAAAGCGGTTTTACTGCCGATTTCGATCTAGCTAGTCTTAACGGCAATAATGGTTTTATAGTTCGAGGTACCAAGAAATATACTGGTTTGGGTCGCGAAGTAAGCGGTGCAGGAGATATTAACGGTGATGGTTTTGCAGATCTTATTGTTACTGCATCTTCTTTTAGTAATGGCGGCGAGGCATATATTATTTTTGGACGCGAAAGCGGTTTTACTACCGACTTCGATCTAACTAGTCTTAATGGCAACAACGGGTTTAAAATCCAGGGTAAAAATAAAAATGATAACTTTGGTGCAACCGTTAGCAATGCAGGAGATGTTAATGGTGATGGACTTAATGACCTAATTGTGGGTGCATTTAGTGTTGATGTTAACGATGTTGACAATACGGGAGAAGCCTATATTATTTTTGGTCGTGAAAACGGTTTTGCTGCCGATTTCGATCTTACTAGTCTCGATGGCAACAACGGTTTTACAGTTGGAGGTATAAAACAAGGCGATAGTTTAGGTTTAGGGGTTAGCAATGCAGGAGATGTTAATGGAGATGGTTTCGACGACCTGATTGTTGGTGCATCTGGTTTCGAGGTAGGACCTAAATATAGTTCTCAAGGAGAAGCCTATATCATTTTTGGTGGAGGTGATTTTGATGCCAACTTCGATCTTACTAGTCTTAATGGTAATAACGGTTTTAGAGTTAGAGGTCTAAATCAATCTAACTTTTTAGGTAGAGAGATAAGTAGTGCGGGGGATGTTAATGGTGATGGCTTTGATGACATCATTATTGGTGTACCCAATAGTAATGCTGGAAAAACTGACAGTAGGGAACTTGGCGAAGCATACATTATTTTTGGGCAAGAAACTGGTTTTAAGAAAATTTTCGATCTAACTAGTCTCGATGGTAGTAATGGTTTTAAACTACAAGGCTTGAATAATCGCGATCGCCTGGGTGATGCTGTAAGCAATGCAGGCGATATCAATGGTGATGGTTTTGAAGATTTAATAGTAGGCGCACCTTCTGTCAGTAGTTACAGTGGTGGCTTAGACGTTACTGGAGCAGCTTACGTTATTTTTGGTAGTAATGAGGATTTTAGTCCCACTATCGATTTAGCTAATCTCGAACTCGATGAAGGTTTTACCATTCGAGGAAGCGTCGAATACTATAGTCAATTAGGTGATGCAGTAAGTAATGCGGGAGATATCAACGGTGATGGTTTTGATGACTTAGTAGTAGGCGCACCCTCTGATTCTTTGTCTGGTGGATATGGAGGGAATGCTTATGTTATTTTTGGTTTTCAATTACCGATACTTACTGGTACAGAGGCTGACGATACTATTACAGGCAGTTCGGAAGACGATCTTATTTCTGGATTGGCTGGTAACGACAGATTAATAGGACTTGATGGTGATGACGATCTTTTAGGTGGTAAGGGTAAAGATACTCTTATCGGTGGTACGGGTCGCGATCGTCTTAACGGCAACCAAGGCAGCGATCGCCTCAATGGTAACGGTGGCAACGATACTCTTAATGGGGGTACTGGTTTCGATACTTTAAATGGCGGGACGGGCAGCGATCTTCTCATTGGCAATCTAGGCGAAGATCGTATATACAGTGGCAATGGTGACGATACTCTAACTGGTGGTGCTAGTGCCGATACTTTAGTTGCTGGTAATGGCAACGATATTCTTATTGGCAACGACGGCAAAGACAAACTAATTGGTGTCGCTTTAAATAGCAGAAGTCTGGGTACTGGGGAACAAGATACTTTAACTGGTGGTGCAGGTGAAGATATTTTTATTTTAGGTAATAAAAGCGGTGTCTTTTACGATGACGGCGCTCGTTTTTCAGCAGGAGATGCCGATTTAGCTATCCTTAAAGATTTTAATTTCCAACAAGATACGGTGCAGCTATCTGGTACTGCCGAGGAGTATCGCTTATTCTTTATCTCTGGCAGTTCGGGTGATTTTGATGCCAAGTTAGTTTACGACCCTGGAGTTACTGCTGGTGCAGAAACAATCGCTTTACTAGAAAATGTTTCTGCCGATCTAAGTCTGACGGATTCTGCTTTTACCTTTGTCTAAACTTAGTCTGTTTCGTTTACGACACCAATTATTAACTATTTATCAGCAATTGGAGAAAATAACCGTGGCTAATACTTTATTTGATGTAAAAGATCTTAATGGCGATATTGGTTTTAAAATCGTTGGTTTAGATACATTTGATGGTTTTATTAACGATATTAGTAATGGTGGAGATATCAACGGCGATGGTTTTGACGATTTAGTTCTCAGCGCACAAAATCAAGGAACGAATAACGCCAGTAAAGACAAATTTAGTAACTATCGCGGTGCGGTTTATACGATTTTCGGCAGTAATAATGGTTTTGATGCCGCTGTTAATATCAATAACCTCGATGAAAGTGATGGTTTTGTTATTCAAGGTCTAAATGATAATGATAATTTAGGTCTAGCAGTCAGCAATACAGGTGATATCAACGGCGATGGTTTAAACGATCTAATTATCGGTGCGCGTGCCTCTAATGTGGCAAATAAGAAAAGAGGAGTTGCTTATGTAGTTTTTGGCAGTAGTAATGGTTTTGATGCCACTTTCGATCTAAAAAGTCTCGACGGCAGCAATGGTTTTATTGTTTATGATTCAAAAATCATCAGCGATTTAGGTCGAGCAGTTAGCAGCGGTGGAGATATTAATGGCGATGGCTTTGACGACTTCATTGTTAGTGCGCCTTCTGTCAGATTAAATAATAATAGTTATGGCAATGGTGCGGCTTATGTAATTTTTGGTAACGCTGATTTTGACGGCACTTTTGATATCGATAATCTTGACGGTAGCAATGGTTTTGTTATACGAGGTCTAAATAGTTACGATAGTTTGGGATATGCCCTCAGCAATGGCGGAGACATTAACGGCGATGGTTTTGATGACCTTATTGTTGGTGCGCGTGGTGTCGATTATACAGGGGCAGCTTATGTAATTTTTGGTAACGATGAAGGTTTTGATGCCAATTTCGATCTAACAAGTCTAAATGGCAGTAACGGTTTTGCGATCGCGACTTCAGGTAACGAGTTTATTGGTTTGGGTGAAACCGTTAGCAATGGTGGAGATATTAACAACGATGGTTTTGACGACTTTGTTATTAGTGCGCCTAATAGAGGTGTTGATGGCAGCTTTGGCTTTGAAGGAGCAGCTTATGTAGCTTTTGGCAATAGTAAAGGTTTTAATGCTACTGTAAATCTCGATCGCCTCGATGGTAGCAATGGCTTTATTATTCCAGGTTCTAGGGATTTTGAGGGCGTAGGTGCGGTTAATGATGGAGGAGACATCAACGGGGATGGTTTTGACGATCTTGTAGTTGGTTCATCTAGAGCAACTTTTGTAATTTTTGGCAACGATAGTAGTTTTAAGGCTTCTTTCGACCTTAATAAAGTTAACAGCAGTAATGGTTTGGTTGTCTCTGGTGCGTCCCGCTATGGTTCTGTCATTAGTAACAAAGGTGACATTAATGGAGACAATTTAGACGACCTCATCGTCAACGGTTCAATTGGCAATAACTCTAATGCCTACGTTATATTTGGTTTCCAACCTTTAAATCTAACTGGCAGTCCAAGAAACGATATTCTCAATGGTGGCATAGGAAACGATGTTATTTCTGGTTTGGCTGGCAACGATCGCATTAATGGACTCTACGGCGATGACAAACTCTCTGGCGGCAGCGGTAACGATACTCTTAACGGCAGTGCTGGTAAGGATACTTTAGTTGGCGAGACAGGTAAAGATCTCCTATTGGGAGACAACGACAACGATCTTATCTATGGCGGCAGCGGTAACGATACTCTTAACGGCAGTAATGGCAGCGATCGCCTGTTAGGAAACCTCAATAGCGATCGCCTCTATAGCGGTAATGGCAACGATACACTCAACGGTGGTGCTGGTAACGATACTTTAGTCGCTGGTAATGGTAGCGATCTTCTAATTGGCGGTAATGGTAGCGATCGCTTAATTGGTGTCGCTTCTAATGGTAATTTGGGTACTGGTGAAAAAGATACTATAACTGGTGGTATTGGCAGCGATATCTTTGTTTTGGGTAATAAATCTGGTGTTTTTTATGATGACGGCAATAGTTTTTCAGCAGGAGATGTCGATTATGTTCGTCTTAAAGATTTTAATTCGCTGCAAGACAAAATACAGCTATCTGGCTTTGTAGGCGAGTATCTTTTAGATTTTCTCCCAGGCAGTGGAGACAGTCTCGATGCTAAATTGTTTTACGTTCCACAAGTTGCGGCTGGCTCGGAAGTTATTGCTGTAATAGAAAACGTTGATGCCGATTTAAGTTTGGCAGATTCTGCATTTAATTTTGTTTGATTAATGATTTATAGGCGAATTATTCGTTAGATGCTAGTTTGTCTGCCCACTTATTGGCTTTAAAATATTAGCATGGTGCGATTTGCACAATCGCGGTCGAAAATCAAACTGAAATAAGCTTGCGCTATTATCTCCATAACTTGGAACATAAATCAACATCAATCCCGAAATCCAAGTTTTCTCATACTAAATGTGATTGGGATAAAATAACCATAATTCTAAAAATGAAACCGCCAAATACCACAAAAAAGCCATATAGACAGCCTATTTTCAGCCGCTCAAAACCTCTAAAAAATATATTTCTGTTCATCCTTCTCAATGTATTGTTTATCCCATCTGTAACTGCTCAGAATGTAGGGGAATCTAACAATCAAAAACAGGATATTTATTTATTAATCGATCGCTACAATCAAGCAAGAGAAAACAGAGATACAGACTTGCTGGAAAATATTTTAACTACCGATGTAGACCAACTAGTTTCTTCTGGAGAATGGCGTAGAGGAATTGAAACTGCCGTAGAAGGAATGTTACGTAGTTCCAACCGCAACCCAGGAAAGAGAACAATTACCATCGAACAAATACGGTTTTTAGATTCGGAGGTGGCAATTGTAGATACTCGCTATGAAATAAAACTTGAAGATAATGCCGACCGCAATTTGTGGAGTACTTTTTTAGTAGTACGCCAAGAAGGTAAATGGAAAATTGCCGCTATCCGAAATATGTCGCCAACCGAATAATCTTAAATCGACGTTGGTTCGAGCGACAGATTACTTGTTAGATGCTAATTTGTCTGCCCATCTAGTAGTTTCGGGTAGTCGATATTTAGTCAGGCACTGTATTACATAAGAAATTGCTGTTGGTAGACTAATTTTGTGTCCGATAGAGATATAAATCGGTTTGACATTGGTGCGCGATCGCAATACTGCACCAATGGTTTCACCTTTATCTATTAATGGTTGCCAGTTGCCTTTTTCAGTGGGTACTGCTTCATGTTTGCCCGTCAATAAAGATTTTGCCACGCCAATAGTGGGCAAATCGAGCAATACTCCTAAATGCGAGGCAATACCCAAGCGGCGCGGATGGGCAATTCCCTGTCCGTCACATAGTAACAAATCGGGAGTAGTTTTAATTTGGGGTATGGCTTCTAAAATTGCGGGTATTTCGCGAAAGGAAAGATAGCCAGGAACGTAAGGAAATACGGTAGGAATGCGAGCGATTGCAGTTTCGACTAATTCTAGTTCGGGGAAACTCAATACGGCAATGGCGGCTTTGGTTATTGCATATTTATTTTCAAAACCAATGTCTACTCCCGCCACATAGTTTACTTCACTCAAACAGTCTTCCCTAACAACTCGATCGCGCAACTGTTCTTGAATTACTTTAGCTTCAGTAACGTTGTTTACCCAAGCATGGGGAAGATCGATCTGCATAAATAGCTTTTGAGTGGGTCGAGTTAGTTTAGTTTAAATATTATTTATCTTAAGTTAGATTGCAAGTATCTGTAGTTAGATAATTTGCCGTAAAAAAAGTCGCTTTCCAAATTTGAAAAACGGCTTTATCAATTTAGATTGTTAAATGGAAAGGCAACTGTTTCTAACGGGGTTTTGCTTTATTAACTCTGATTTCTCTTCCCATCCATTCTGCTCCGTCTAGAGTGTCGATGGCTTTTTGTTCGTTGGTGTCGCTTTCTAGCTCTACGAAGCCAAAGCCACGTCTATGACCTGTTTGACGGTCGGTGGGAATATAAACCCGTTTAACACTTCCATAGTCAGCAAATACCTCTTCTAGGTCTTGCTGATTGATGTCATAGTTAAGATTGCCTACGTAAATGGACATAAATTAATTGTCTCCTTGTTGATTGTTGTGCTTGGAGAGACAAGATTATTCGGAAAAAAGTCGATCGATACTTTACGGAAAAAACTGACTCCGATGCAAAAATACAAACTTAATCGTTAATCTTTTCGTTCTCGTTACTTCAAACACCCTAGCACACTATCGACAGTTTTGGTAAATAAATATAAACAAAACGGGAATTTGTGGTAAAAAAAAGCGGTTTTTCAGCCTATTTTCTCGCTAGAATGTAAAATACTTTATTGTTGTCAATCACTATACTTGTAGAGCCTATCGATACTATACACGGTAACTATAAAGGGCTTAAAACCAGCCAAATCAAACAGCTTAAAAGACTGTATCATCAGAAACTGCCAGGAGATCGCCCCGTTACGCCAGAATTTGCCCAAAGGCTAGCGGCGATCGCGACGGAAATTAACCAAGCCGTCTGTGCATACATCAATCGTCGCGGACAGGTAATTCGCGTGGGAGTGGGAACTCCCCGTCAGACACAGATTCCTCCTTTAGAATTACCCCGATATGGTGCCCAAAGGCTGTGCGGCATTCGCTGTATTGCGACTCAGCTAAAAATAGAGCCGCCAAAAGAATCTAGCCTAACGGCAATGGTACGTCAGAGACTCGATGCTTTAGTAGTGTTAACTCTAACAGGAGTTGGCAAACTACGGCGCGGTGGTGGTGCTACTGGTTATGTAAAAGAAGCTTACCTCGCGCACCTATTACCCCAACCCAATCTCGATTTGGAAACGAGTGCCTACTGGACGGTATCTCCTGCCATGAGTGTGGACGCTATTTCCCAACAGGATTTTTTCGACCTTGTAGACGGTCTGGAAGCCGAGTTCGAGCGAGAATACGTAGCTCAACAGGTAGATACCAATCAAGAGCGAGTAATTTTAGTAGGTTTGAAAAGCGATCGCACCAGCGATCGCGAATTTGACGAAAGCATTAATGAATTAATTGGTTTGGTAAATACGGCAGGGGGAACGGTATTACAAACCGTTTCTCAGAAGCGATCGCACCCCCATCCTCAAACTTTGGTTGGTGCGGGTAAAGTTAGAGAAATTGCCCTTAAAGTCCAAACAGTGGGAGCCAACCTGGTAGCCTTCGATCGCGACCTTTCTCCCGCTCAAGTACGCAACTTAGAAACTCAGTTTGGTGTCAGAGTAGTAGACCGCACCGAAATTATTTTAGATATTTTTGCCCAACGCGCTCGCTCTCGCGCAGGGAAACTACAGGTAGAATTAGCGCAGCTAGAATATATGTTGCCGCGTCTGGTAGGTAGAGGACAGGCAATGTCCCGTCTGGGTGGTGGGATCGGTACTAGAGGTCCTGGAGAAACTAAACTAGAGACAGAACGCCGCAGCATTCAAAAACGTATTGCTCGTTTGCAAAAAGAAGTCAATCAGTTACAGGCGCATCGTTCGCGAATGCGGCAGCAACGACAAAAACAAGAAGTCCCCAGCGTGGCAATTGTCGGCTATACCAATGCGGGTAAATCTACTTTAATTAATGCCCTAACTAACGCTGAAGTGTACGCAGCAGACCAGTTGTTTGCTACTCTAGACCCCACAACTCGCCGTTTGTCCGTTACCAATACCGTTACAGACAAAGCACAAAACATTTTACTTACCGATACTGTAGGCTTTATTCAACAGTTACCACCACCTTTAGTAGATGCTTTTCGCGCCACTTTAGAAGAAGTAACCGAAGCCGATGCTTTAGTACACGTCGTCGATTTGTCTCACCCTGCCTGGGAAAATCAAATTCGTTCGGTAATGCAGATATTAGGTGAAATGCCTCTAGCTCCAGGACCTATTTTGTTGGTGTTTAATAAGCTAGATCGGGTAGATAGCGAAACTTTGGCTAAAGCTAAAGAAGAATTTCCCCTGGCGTTATTTATTTCGGCTAGCGATCGCCTGGGGTTGGAAACTCTCAGACAAAAGTTAGCTCAGTTAGTCGATTATGCAGGTGTTGGTTAGGTCTGAAGTTTAAAGTCTAAAGTCTAAAGTCTGAAGACTGGGCGCAGATGTGTTTCCGTCTTTTCTTTGCAGAGCCGAATGGCTCAAAGCGTCGCTAAGACGCGACTTGGCTTCTTTGAAGCCTGCATAGATGAAAAAACTCGCAGGGCGCGACTGTGCCGCATCGCTAAAGTATATTTATGCAAGAAGTCTAACAATTTTTCATTTACTAACTTTAAACTGCTCATTGCTCATTGCTCATTGCTCTTTAATTTTGTATCAAATAAATCTTTTTAAATTGGTTCGATACACTAATTTTTTAGATGGATTTGAGGAAAAACTATGACCGCGATTTATGGGTCGGATAAAAATTCAATTCTGGCTGAGTCTAAATCTCTTCAGTTGCAACTTAGAGAAAGAGGTGTGAAATATGCCTTAGCTAGCTATGTCGATATTCATGGTATGTGCAAAGCTAAAATGGTTCCCCTAAGTCATTTCGAGCAAATGTCGCAGGGTTCGGAATTATTTACAGGGGCGGCTTTAGATGGAGTTCCTCAATCGATTCATGATGAAGAAGTTGCCGCTCATCCCGATCTAAATAGTGCGATCGTACTTCCCTGGAATCGAGAAATTGTCTGGTTTGCTAGCGATCTGTACTGTGAGAATGCACCTTTTGAAGCCTGTTCGCGAAATATTTTAAAGCGGACGTTGGCGCAGGCAGAAGAAATGGGGTACAGCTTTAATTTGGGGATCGAAACCGAATTTTTTATACTGCGGGATACTGAAGATGGCAAATTTGCTACGGCGAGCGATCGCGATAACTTAGCTAAGGCGTGTTATGACGTTCCAACTTTACTAGATAACTACCAGGTGATTGATGAACTCGTCACCGCCATGAATGAGTTGGGGTGGGATGTCTACTCCTTTGACCATGAAGATGCTCAAGGGCAGTTTGAAATAGACTTTAACTACAGCGATGCACTGACGATGGCAGACCGCTTCACCTTTTTTCGACTGATGGCAAAAGAAATTGCGCGAAAACACGGTTATTTTGCTTCGTTTATGCCTAAATTATCTTCGGAACTTACAGGCAGTGGCGCGCACTACAATATGTCTCTGGCAGATAAAGATACTAAAAAAAACCTATTCATCGATTTAAACGATTCACGAGGATGTAAGCTTTCCAAGCTAGGATATCAATTTATTGCAGGTATCCTCAAACACGCTCCTGCAATTTGTGCCGTAACCTGTCCTACGGTTAATAGCTATAAAAGACTCGTACCTAAAGGAGCTATGTCGGGTTCGACCTGGGCACCTGTATATATTTGCTATGGTAATAACAACCGTACCAATATGCTGCGAATTCCTCTGGCTGGTGGCAGAGTTGAATGCAGGGCAGCAGATATCTCAACCAATCTTTATCTGGGTGCAGCAATGATTTTAGCGGCAGGGCTGGAAGGTATTCGAGATGGTTTGGATGCTGGAGAACCCCACACTGAAAATATGTATGAGTATACTCTAGATAAATTGACAGCTTCGGGAATTAAATTTCTGCCCCGTACCCTGGGAGAAGCGATCGAAGCGTTCGCCAACGATCCCCTAAGCAAAAAAGTTATGGGAGATAGTATGTATCAGACCTATATCGACTACAAGCAACGAGAATGGGAAGAATATCACAATCACATTTCAGATTGGGAAATTGAGCGTTATTTGAAGTTCTTTTGATATTTTGGACTTTGTTGAGTCCGACAGTAAAGTTAAGTTATTCGCTATCTTCAAAATAATCTGAGAGGCTTGTTATTCGAGCTTTTTGTCCTTCAAAAATGACTACTGGAATTACCTTATTTAGTACGGCGTTGGTAATACCATCTCGCATTTTTTTGAAGAATTTGTCGTCAGGTATTGCCTCTGTGAATTGCTCGACAGTGTTTACTTGATGAATGTAGTCTTCATGGTTTTCTTTTACGGTAACGATCGCGTTTGAGCCACTATCAGCAATAGTTTGGCACTGTTCTTTTATTGAGTTCTGGTTTTGTCTGAGATATTCTTCAACTTTCATATTTGTATTGCAAAGTAGTAACAAAATACCACTTTTTATATATTGTGGATTCTAGGGTACAGTAGCTTTGTATTCTCGATACTCCTCATTAGGTTTGAAGTTTTCAATCGACTAATGTCCTCAGTCGATCGCGCCGCTCTGCATATTTATTCTATTTTCAACCTAAGTATGTATTATTATTACAGTCATGTATTTGTATTGTCTGAATTTCAAATCGAATTTTAGAACTTCATTATGACTATAATTGGTCAATTTTAAGAGTTTAAATTAGTTTTTTTAAGGAAATATTGACTATGAAATACAAATTAGATATTATTTCATTCGCGATTGCCAGTTGTTTCACTGCAATTGCCCAACCCGGTTTTGCTCAAGTTCCTACTCAAACTGGTTTTCGCTGTGATAATAGCTCTGGTACTTTTACAACTATTTATCATAATAATCAAGGAGTTGAAGAACCTTGGATTCAATGGGTAAGCGATCATTTTTCTGGTTCGGGATGGACTCCAGAGGCACGTTGCCAGGAAGTTAGTGCGCGCTTAGAAACTTTTCGCCTAAACAAACAGTTAAAGTACGTAACTTTAGGTACCATTAACAATCAACAAGTTATTTGTGTTGCCAGTCAAAACCAGGGACCTTGTGAGGGAATTATTTATACTCTCAAACCAGGTCAAGATGGACTGCAAGCTCTCAACAATCTTTTTGAATGGAGAACCAAAGGAGCATCAGAAAGTTCAAATTATGAATCGGTTACTGAAATTCCTTACATAGATGTTGGCTCAAAGCTAAATGAAACCATGCCAACTCCACCTATTTATCAATTAGAGTCTCCCAACCGCAGCAACAGAGAATTTTAAGCAAGCCTTCTAACAAATATAGAAGAATGAAATGCAATCGCAGACAGTCGAGAACGCGAAACTCAGCTAAAGTGGCTTGGTTTATGGCTAAAAGTCACAATCAGCAACTAAAACTATTTATAGCAATCTTAGTAACAATCTCTGGAAGTTGCTGGCAACAAAAGCTCGTTCATCCTCAGACTATACCTAGTTATGTTCTTCCAGATGATACTTATAGCCAGGATATTTATCGTCAAGCGCAATCAACCACAGTACGGATAGTTCGTCCTAATACATCTGGTTCGGGTGTGATTATTCGTCAGCAGGGAAACATATATACTGTTCTAACTAATTGGCACGTAGTAGCCACTAACGATATTCTGAATATTTTAACTGTCGATGGACAAGCGCATGTATTGCTGCAAGAACCACAGCAGTTACACGATCTCGATCTAGCTATAGTTCAGTTTCAAAGTCTCGATCGATATCCAATAGCAACTACTACCAAAAATACTCCTCAACCAGGAGAGAAGGTATATGCGGCAGGATTTCCCCTCTATGATGGCGATCGAACTTCCAATACTATTGCTTTAGGAATTCAGGCATTTCGATTGACTCAGGGAGAAGTGTCGCTGATTCCGTTTAAATCTCTGTCTCAAGGTTATAGCTTGGGCTATACCAATGATATTGAAGCAGGAATGAGTGGCGGACCAATTTTTAATACTCAGGGTTTGTTGATTGGAATTAATGGTCGTCAAAAATATGCCGAACCCGATTTTGGTGCTTATATTTTTGAAGATGGTAGCGAACCACCACCCGAAATACTAGAAAAGATGGTTAATTCCAGTTGGGGAATTCCCATTACTAGTTATCTGCAATTTGCTCCACAAGCATCACAAACTGAATAAAATTAATTTGTACTATGAATTCTTTTTTTAATTCACATTTAATAACTAATGTTATTTCTGGAACGACAGTAACAGCAGCGTTAGTAATAACCCAGGCTTCAGTCGTTATGGCAAAAGATGCTACCGAAATTGCCGCGATCGCCATAGCAACTACAGTTAAAATTGATAATAGTTTGGGAATTCCTGGCGGTTCGGGAGTAATTATTGCCAAAAGAGATAATACCTACACGGTTCTTACTGCCAATCATGTGGTTCAAAATCTCAATGTAGGTTATGTTGTCAAAACTAAATCGCAGCAATATTCAGTTAATAAGGTTACGAGTCTTAAAGAACAAACGGGATTAGATTTAGCAACTGTCACCTTTGAAAGTCCAGAAACATATTCAGTTGCTACTTTCGGTGATTCTAAATATGCTACTGTGGGAGCTAGTGTTTATGTTTCTGGCTATCCTTTATCGGTAGATATTAATAGCGATCGCCAACATGAGTTCACTACAGGAATGATTACCAGCATCCGCGAAGATGCGGCAGAAGGCTATAGTATGCGCTATCAGGCTTTAACTCGTAGGGGAATGAGTGGAGGTCCAGTATTTAATTCTAGCGGTCAGTTAATTGGAATTCACGGACAGGGAGATGTAATTGGCAGTGTTAAAAGCGAATCTTCCAGCATTCCCGAACCTTTAAAGACAGGATTTAATGCAGCTATCCCGATTAAAAACTTTCTAGAGGCTTCAACAATTGCAGGTATAGACAATTCTAATTTGGCGGTAAAGGGTGGCAAACCCGACCAAGAGCAAAACATCGACCTGGAAGCCAGAAAAAAATACATTGAAGGTGTAGAACTATTACAAAGAGGAAATATAGAAGCAGCGAATAATTATTTAATCGAAGCAGAGGATGAAAATCCCGACAATGTTCTAGCCGTCTATTATCAAGGTTTAATCGATTATACCAAGCGGAATATAAACTCTGCGATCGCCAAATACGATCGCGCCATTGCGATCGATCCTAGCTTTTCTCTCGCTCATTTTAGTCGCGGTTTGGCTAATTATCGTCTGGGTAACAAACAAGAGGCATTAGAAGACTACAATAACGCTTTACAAAGCAATCCTGCCGATCATTGGTCTTATCTCAATCGAGGTATTTTGCGGGAAGAATTAAAAGATATCCCTGGTGCGCTATCTGACTACGATCGCGCGATTGAAATTGCTCCCGACTATGGTAAGTCTTATCACAATCGCGGTGCAGTGCGTTATTATCAACGAGATTTCCCAGGCGCGGTGGCAGACTTTAAAAAGGCTTCAGAACTATTTTTTCAGCAAGGAGACACTGAAAGCTACAACGTCACTATAGATAGCTTGAATAAAGCCGAAAAAGCTTTACGCAATAGTCAACCAAGCCAACAAAATCCAGCTAACAGTCAATATCCCTCTAACAGTCAAGACAGTTCGGGATACACTCAGGAAAGTGCCAATCCTACCAATACTTATCCCCCCGTTCCAGAAATCGTGCCAGCCAAAAGCAATTTGAGGGATTTGTAGCTGATACTGGTGGTCTACCAAAATCCAATTGATGGGCTTTTTTATGCAAGTAAGAGAATTACAGCAGTTTTCGATTAAGTAGACTCCATTTCAACGTGTTTGGCTAGAGCGATGTATTCTGTATTCTCTAGCCATTTTTATAAGCAATTTACACGGCTAAATTATGGCGAGTCACTGCTCTCTGAATTAACCGAGTCGGTAGAATTAGTCTCGCTATCATTAAAAGTAGTTCGCTGTATAGTCTGCCTTAATT